>DASWNL010000687.1:0-9287 GCA_036399215.1 Abditibacteriaceae bacterium | reverse complement strand
ACGATGCGGCGCGGGCTTTCGAGATGGACAACACGCCTTATTGTTACTTGCTTTATTTCGTGGCTTTTTTTGTTGGCCTGGAAGCTCTGAGCCATTTTGAACATGTTGTTACATTTCTCATGACGTTACGCGGCGCGATCTTCGGAGCCTTAGGACGCGGGTAATTTAATCATGAACGCTTCTTATCGTCCTTTGCAAATGCCGTCCATTGGCGGGCGTGGCTTGCGCCGCCAGCGTGAACGCAATGCGCTTTTATTCGTGTTGGGCGCGCTGCTTTTGGTTCTCATTTTTCTTGTTTCTCGGCCTCGCATTGCGCCTGCGCCCATTGCCGATTTGCAGAAAAATGGCGTGCATGGCGTTTATAACCTGCACGCGAAAAACGCAGAACTGCTGCTTTATAATTTTCGTAGCATCGAAAAGGGCAAGATTTTTCGCTGTAGCCGCTTTCCGCACAATCATCGGGGCAAACTGAACGGTAAAATGGGACTTTATGCAGCAGCCTATTTTCACGGTGAAGCGTTCGATTTCCTGCGCGCTCATAACATTCGCACCGTGTTTTTAACAGAAAGCAAAGACGAGTCCTACGCTTTGAAAGGCTATTTTCAGAGTCAGGCGCAACGCACCGGTTATCGCATTCGCTTAATTCATCATGAGGTGTCGCCGAAAAGTGCTTATACGCGTGATGAACGCGCAGGCAAAAGTGCCTTGCGCCATGAAAGCGCGGGCAGAAGTGCCCTGCGCCAGGCCGTTCAATTCATTCAATTCATGAAAGCGCCGGACAAAGAGAGAGACAAAGGTGCGGTTTTGCTGATGGGGGATGCCGGTAAAGATGGAGTCGGCGTTATTGCCGCCGCCTATGAGTTGTGGCGCAACACAGGCAGTGCGTCTAATAATGAGTTATGGACGCAAGTCAAAGAGCGTTATTTAGTCTCGGATGTGCTAATTGGCCGCGATAAGGAAGCCAGCAAGTTTTCATCGCGTGCTAATTGCAAACATCCAAAACATAACTTTGTTTGCCCTCAATCCATAGAAAACTTACGAACTGATTTAGAACGCATCGCGCAAGTAGATTGAATGTAATGAAAACGCCGCTTTGGGAAACCTGCGTATTGGTCGGCAGTTTTGTGCTGCTCTGGGCCTGGTTTATCGCTTATAAAGTCTCCGAACGCGCTAATGAAGCCTTACCTTTGTGGTGGCACTTCTTTTTGCTGGTTGCAGTGGGGCTTTTAGTGTTTGTTATGCTGCGTCGCATCAAACGTTTGCAACGCGCCTTGCACGGTGATGAGGAAAATGACGAAGGCCACTCCTCGTATCCCGGCTTTGGAGGGCCGCCGGATTTTACTAAAAAAACCAAATGACCATGAAACAGCGCTGTTTGATGCTCGGCGCCGGCGGCATGGCGCGAGTTTGGATTCGGGACATCTGGCCGCTTTACCATGACCGGGCTGAAATTACGGCCTTAGTTGATGTAAATCGCCAGGTTTTGGATGAAAGCGGCGATTTCTTAGGTTTGCCTGCCTCCGCTCGATTTGATGATGTGAAAGAGGCTTTTGCCCGGAGCGAAGCGGATTTCTGTTGTATCGTCACGCCGCCCCTGTTTCATCATGAAGCGATTGAGTTAGCCTGTGCGCGGAAGATGGATATTCTTTGCGAAAAGCCTCTGGCCGATTCGTGGGAAGCGTGCAAAGCCATTTACCGCGCTGTGCAGAAGTCAGGTGTGCGCTTGATGGTGACGCAAAATTATCGTTATAACGCTACTATTTTGACTTTGAAAAAAGCTGTCGCCGAGTTGGGCCAGATCAATTACATCGTCGCGCACTGGAGCGAAGATTATCGCGTGCGCGATTCAAGCGGCGCTTTTCGCCACTGTATGAAGCACCCGCTTTTGGTGGAATATGCTGTTCATCATCTCGATCAAATTCGTAATTTAACGAATAGTGATTGCCACTTCGTGAGCGGCTTTGCGTGGAATCCGGGGCAGGAGCGCGCCTTTAAAGGCAGCGAATCATACGACGGCGCGCCCTGTGGGCTTTGGAATCTGCAAATGAGTAACGGCAGCTTCGCGCATTATGAAGGCAGCGGCATGGCAAGCGGCGAAACGCATGGTTGGCACCACGAGACTTATCGCGCCGAATGTGAAAACGGTGTGGCCACTCTTTCAAGTGGGGGCGTGGTTTGTGTGCAAAGGCGCGAAAACGGCACAGTCGTAACACGCGAAATTCCCATTGAAAAACCACAACGCGAAGGCCATGCTATCCTGCCGCAACAGTTTCTGGATTGGCGTGAAGGCGGGCCACTTCCACCCACACATCTGGGCGATAACTTGCAAACGGTTGCCTTGATGTTTGGCGCCATGCAAGCCGCAGAAACGCAGCGCGTAATAGATGTGCAAGCCTTAGTGCGTGAGGCGATGGCGTGAGAATTCTGTTTTTCTTGATGCTGTTTGGCCTGCCATCGCAAGCGCAAAACTACACAAAGCGAATCGTCATTGATCTTGACCGCGATGGTAAAAACGAGACACTGGTCTTGAACGCCAAACGCGCGCCGTCGCTTGGCATTTATCGCGGCAAACGGAAAATTTGGTCGGGTATTCCACGCCATTGGAAGCCCTGGAAGATGACAACAGGCGATGTGGATGGCGATGGCAAGCGCGACATTATTTTAGGTGTTCATAAAAAAACACGCTTCATGCCCTTTGAGCATAACTGCCTGTTTGTTTATGGTTTCGATGGCAACGCGGCCACGAAAAAGTGGCTGGGGTCATCGCTGTCGAAACCATTTTCCGATTTTCTCATTGCCAATGTGGATAATGACAAGGAAGATGAATTAATATCCCTCGAAACGCGGCGTGACGGCAAAAAATGTATTGTGGTTTACTCGTGGATTGGCTTTGGCTTCGGCTCTGATTGGCAAAGCGGCGACTGGAAAAAAGCGCGATTGCAGCGTGTTGAGGAAAAGAAGATAGTTGTAGAAGTTGATGGGAAAACCATCATCTTGGCCGCACCGAGAAATGTTCAATAGAACGCGGATTTCATACGCAGAAACGACGGATTTACGCAGAATATTGTAGATAAGCAACTACAATATCTTCCGCGCGAATCAAAGCCGTTTCTGCGTATGAAATCCGCTTTCTATTCAAAAATTAAGGGCAAAATGAAAATTACGCAAATGAAAATTACGCAGTCTCTGGCCGTTGGAATTGTGTTAATGTCGTCGGTTGTTCAAGCCCAAAAAGCTAAACCTTATAAAACCACAGCAGGCTTTAAGAACATCGCAAATTTTGCCGATGTGCAAAAGAAAACCAAGCTGACGAAAGTGCAACAGCAGCATCTGCAAAAGAACCTGTTGATGGCGCGTCCCAGTGAACTGCGACAGTTGTTTCATCTTTATGAGAACAACGATTACTTAAATCTGCCTTCTTTTGTAACCACCGACACAGTTTTGCAACTGTATCACATCTTTTTCGATTACACGCTGCGCACCGCCGAAACCGAAGCCTTTTTGCCGGCCCTGCAAAAGCTGACAACGGGCCTTCTCAAAGAAAGCATCAAGCAATACGAAACCCTGGAAGACCCCAAATTGAAAAGTGCCGCCCTGAAAAACGTGGCCTATTTTACAGTTGCCAATCGCCTGCTGGGTTTAAATGACAGTGCGCCTGATGAAGCCTTGCAACTCGCTCGCGTTGAGATGGATTTAATAGCCAAACACAATGGCTTTGGGCAGGGCGCGATTTTTCCTTACCGCTTCGATTATTCGCAGTTCATACCGCGCGGGCACTATACACGTTCGCAACCTTTGCGGCGCTACTTCGGCGCTATGATGTGGTTTGGTCTGGTGCCGTTTGCCACACGCGTAGATGGAAAACTGCAAACAGAAACTATCAGGCAAGGCCTGTTGTGGACTCGCGCATTGCAAGACGCCAAATTGGGCGCGCAATGGCAGGCGATTTACAATCCAACCGTCTTTTATGTAGGAACTGCCGATGACTTAACGCCCGAAGAGTTCATTGGCGCGGCTAATGCTTTTTACGGCGCGGGCGTGCCGCTTGCTTCTTTTGGCGATGACGAGAAATTAGCCAGATTCGCCGATGCCGTTGATGTGATTCGCGCCCCACGCATCGCCGCGCAATTCGGCGCTAAACAGGGTCTGGGGCATTTGCCAAATATGATTAAAGGGCCGCTGCCGGACGCTGTGCAATTGCGTTTTATGGGGCAGCGTTACATCCCCGATAGCGAAATTTTGCAAAAGTTATCAGTGCCTCTACAGCGCGTTTTTCCATCAGGTCTTGATGTGATGGCGGTATTGGGAAACAATCGCGCGGCGCAAATTCTTGATGCTTATCCGCAGATTTACAACGCCGGAAACTGGAGCGGATATAAAACCAAACGCGCTGAACTGACCAAAGAGTTTGCCGCTTTGCCGCGCGCCACATGGCAATCGAATTTATATTACGGCTGGCTCGATGCGTTGCGCGTTTTGCAACAGCCGGCACCAGCTTCTTTCCCCTCATTTATGCAAGGCGTGGCCTGGAAAGACAAAACGCTAAACACCTCACTCGCTTCATGGTCGCAGTTGCGCCACGACACGATTCTTTATGGCAAGCAAAGCGTGGTGCAGTGTGGGGATGGCAGCCCGGAGCCACCGTTTGTGAAGGGTTATGTTGAGCCGAATGTCAAGTTTTACGACCGCCTTTTATCACTCACCAAACAATCGCGCATTGGATTGGAAAGCCGCAAGTTACTTCCCGAAAAACTCAAGCAAAAGTTTGAAGAGTTCGAGGATTTGATGACCTTTCTAAAGAAGGTTTCCGAAAAAGAGTTGCGTGGCGAGAAACTGACGCGCGATGAGTATCTTGAAATTCGTTATTTAGGCGGCAAATTGGAATACATGACGGTTTCGGTAATCGGCGAAGGCGCCGGCGCGACATGGGAACTGCTCAGCGAAACCGAAAAAGACATGGCGGTAATCGCCGATGTGCATACTGGAGGCGACAAGGCGCTGGAAGAAGGCGTTGGACGCGCTTTGGAACTCTACGTCATCGTCCCCATTGAAGGCAAACTTTATCTCACGCGCGGCGCGGCCTTTAGCTATTACGAATTCAAGCATCCAGTCAGCGACCGCTTGACCGATGAAAAATGGCAGTCGCTTTTGAAAGCGGGCAAAGCTCCGGCGCCGCCAATTTGGACAAAGAGCTTTTTAGTGCCCGGCCCGGCGCGCAAAATTTCAGCAGAAGAACTGGAAGGCTATAACAGCGGGTGTTAGTTTTTAGCGAGGATGAAGTAGAAGTCTTGTCATTCCGACTGACGTTCGGGTGCCCTTTGGGCGGATGTCAGCAAAAGACGGGCGCCCTCTGAGCAGGATGGAGGAAACTTTTCCGAGTTCAGCCATAAAAGATTCCTCCACTGCGTTTTGCGGCGTAACTTTGTTGCGTCGCGCCGCAAAACTTCGGTCGGAATGACAATACTCTTTTGCTCTAAGGTGAATTCAATCTTTATCAAATTGCTTGTTTTTATCTGTGTTCACCTGTGTTCATCTGTGGTTCTTTCCGATGTGACGCTCTCTGCTGTTGGCGATGTGCTCTTAGATCGCGGTGTGGCAAAGCAAATACGCGAAAACGGCACTGATTACCCGTTTAAATTCGTCGCGCCGGTTTTGAAAAAGGCTGATATTACGTTTGGCAACCTCGAATGCCCGATAGCAAAACGCGGACAAAAAGTGCCCAAACCATTTGCTTTTAAGGCTGATCCTTCATTCGCGCCATGTTTAAACAGCGCCGGGTTTGATATTCTTTCCTTGTCCAACAATCACACGCTCGATTGCGGTCGTATCGGCCTGCAAGAAACGATGAGCACGCTGCAATCGCGCAACATTCGTTGGTGCGGCGCAGGGGAAAATCGTGAAGGTGCTGAAAAGGCCGCGATTTTAACCGTGCGCGGCCTGCGAATCGGTTTTCTGGCCTTTTGCGAGTTCGTGCCCGAAGGCGTGTTTCTTAATGATGACAAGCCTTCAATTGCTTTAACCGATGACAATCGCACGCGAAAAGCATTGGACATAGCACGCAAACAATGCGATGTTTTGGTAGCGAGTTTTCACTGGGGCATTGAATATTTGAATCGTCCAAGCGAGCGTCAGAAGCACTTAGCGCGCTTAGCGGCGGGCGCTGGTGCCGATTTGGTTTTAGGCCATCACCCGCATGTTTTGCAAGGTATCGAAATCTTGCCTGCACCGAATAAACGCCGTTGCGTGGTCGCTTATTCGTTGGGCAATTTTTTATTTGATGCGCCACAGCGAAGGGTCAAAGCGACAACTGATAGCGTGATTTTGCAAGCGACGTTGCATAAAACCGGCGTGCGCCAGGTGCAAATGGTGCCAATCAAAATTGAAAAAGCGCGGCCCCGTCCGGCACAAGCCGATGAAGCCAAAGGCGCTTTGCAGAAGCTAAAAAAGCTGTGCGCCGAACTGGGCACGAAGTTGGAAAGCGGACGCGTGGTGTTTTGATGTTGGAAGAGTTAGCCTCATTTTTAGAAGGTCGTCTTAGTCATCAAGGCCGCTTATTGTTGCGAGTATTGCTGGCGCTTCTTATTTGTGGCCTGATGTTATATTTCTTGAATTACCTGCGCCTCAATTATTTAGGGTCTTTGTCGAATGCCGTCAACGCCGTTGAGTAAGCGAAAAAGGAATTGCGAGCATGGAAACTGCGACAAATAGTTCAGTTCGGAACAAGCTGTTTTTGATGATGGTGCTGGAAATCTTCATCTGGGGCGCGTGGCTCCCCAAACTTTACAGCTACATGACTTTGCTCAAGTTTGAGGAAGGCCAAAAGTCGTTGGTTTTTAGTATCTTTGGCATTGCCTCGATTTTGGGCATCTTTTTCAGTAATCAATTTGCAGATCGCAATTTCGCGGCGGAAAAGTTTCTGGCATTTAGCCATGTTGTTGGCGGTTTGGCGCTTTTAGCTGTCTCCACCCAGCAAGACTTTTGGCCGTTCTTCATTTGTTTTTTGCTGTATGGCATCTTTTATGTGCCAACGATTTCAGTGGCGAACTCACTTGCTTTTGCCCATCTGAAAAATCCGGCTAAAGAGTTTGGTTTTGTGCGCATGGGCGGCACCATCGGTTGGATTGTCGCTTCCTGGCCTTTTATCTTTCTTTTAGTAGGCGATAAGGCAGCAGACCCTTCGTATGTGAAATGGATTTTCGTGGTGGCCGCCATTGGCTCCTTTGTCATGGCCGCTTTTTCCATGACTTTGCCTCACACTCCGCCACGCAAAGATGTAGAAGGCGTAGACAAGTTGGCCTGGGTGCGCTCCATGAAATTGCTGGCAGTGCCTTCGACTCTGCTGCTCTTTATTGTGACTTTTATTGACGCCGTGATTCACAACGGTTACTTTGTGCTTTCCGACAGTTACTTGACCGACAGGGTGAAAATCGCTGGCAACCTCAGCATGTTGGTGATGAGCCTCGGCCAGATGGCGGAAATTTTTACCATGCTGATTTTAGGCACAGTGCTGGCGAAATTGGGCTGGAAATGGACGATGATCATCGGCATTTTAGGCCATGCAGCGCGCTTTTTGATCTTTGCCTTTTTTCCTGATGTCCAACCGCTGATCATTGCTGTGCAATTGCTGCATGGCATCTGCTACGCCTTTTTCTTTGCCACGGTTTATATCTTCGTGGATGCTGTCTTTCCTGCCGATGTAAAAACCAGCGCGCAGGGTTTGTTCAATATGCTGATTTTAGGCGTGGGGCAAGTCGCGGCCTCTTTCCTATTTACCGCTTTGAAGGATCATTATTCGATCAAAGACCCCGTTACGCAAAAGGTGACTGAGATTGATTGGCAAACGCTCTTTTTAGTGCCTGCCGGGATGGCTTTTGTAGCCGTTGTCTTGATGGCGCTCTTTTTTAAACCGCCTACTGAACGTCCCGAAGAGGTCGGCGCCGCCGCGGCCCCGCATTGAGAAGATAGAGAAGATTGAGAAGATTCAACGCAAGCGCCATTCTTGATAAAGTCCTTGGCTCACAGCGCGCAAAAAAGCGCCGTCTCTGGAAAATGCCACGGTGTTGACCTCGCCACGATAAAAAGCGGCAGAGCGCAAAACTTTGCCGTTGCGCGCCTCATAGATGCCCAGAGGCGGCTGCGCCGAGCCAATACAAAGGCGTTTGCCGTCTGAGGAAAAAGTCATGTCGTTTACCTGGTTGCAGTCGGAGATGACATAGAGTTTTTTCTTAGTGGTCAAATCCCACACAGCGACGTTCATTTTGGTGATACCTGTAACATAAGCATAACTGGCAGGCTCCGTTGGAATGGCAACGGCCAGTAAGCCCTGGGATGATACGGCGATGGGGGCGGAGGTCACGCCTAAATTGGGAACATCAAAAAGGTGTTGGCGTGTGCCTTCTGCAAAAACAGTGACGCCTTGAGCTTTAACGCCCACGCGAACCGCCTTGCCTTGCAGGACACATGGCTCCAGGCCACCCCACCAGTAGCTTTTGAAGAAACTGAGATGCTTCCGCTGTGCCGTTTTGAGATTCCACTCGTGAAGTTCAAGGCGTTGTTGATCGTTTAACATGGGCAGGGCGATAGTTTTTCCATCAAAGGCAAAAAAAGGCTCCTTGAATTTATTTTTGAGAGTGGGCTTGAAAAAACGCAAAGTTTTGTCGGCGGGCGTCAGTGTGAACAAGCGCCGCTTTGCATTGACGCCAGCTAAAACCGGCTTGCCGGAAGGGCTATTTGGCTGAACAGTAATCACTCCGTCTTGATGCCACACGGCAACGAGCGGCCACTGAGGTTTAGCCGCCTTTTCTGATTCGACAGTTATGGCTGTTTTTCTTTTCGCCAACCAGGCCGTGCCGTTTTGAACTGGGCCTTGCCAGGTCGTAAAAAAGGGAAGTTGCGCCCTTTGAGATGGAAAATGCACGCCTTGCAAAGTGCCGTCACGCGCGAAGACAAGAGCAGATAAATTGTGGGTATTGGGATTTTTATTCGCTTTTGGCGCATCTGATTTTTTGGTCGTATTTTTCACTAATGGCGGCCAGATTAGCGCCGCATCGCGCACGCGCCAAAGATATAGCTTGCGATTGGCTCCACTGGCGGCCAACCATCGTCTATCTGGCGAAAAGCTCGCCGTTTGAAAGCCCTTGCCACTATGCCAGACCCTTTCATGACGGTCTGGCAAATTCAAATTCCAGGGAGCGCGCCAACGATGCACCTCGCTGCCGAAACTCCACAACTCTTTGCCATCTGGCGAAAACAAAAGCGTATGCACATTAGCTACCGATATATATCCT
>DASWNL010000686.1:0-6764 GCA_036399215.1 Abditibacteriaceae bacterium | reverse complement strand
GATCAATTCCAAAGCCTGGATCATCTACATTAATACGGCGACCATGAACGTAAACAAAGAAGCCGTTACTCTGACTCAAATTATCGGACTTGCCTCCTAAATCATCTTTAAACGCTTCCACGAATCCTGTTACACGCCCTAAAACAGGGTGATAAACACCAAAACGATGCATAGAATCCTCGGACTTGGCTATATCTTCCTGAACTTCTAAATCGGCGGACGCTGGCTTCGGGAGTGCCTTGTCTTGCGTTCCAATATCCTTACCAATTACCCAAGTGCCAACACGCTCCTCCTTCAGCTTAGATGAAAGGACTCGCGCGCCGTTTAAATAGAGTTTGAAATCGTCGCCAAGGGGCATGGCCGTTTCCAACACCCACCGAAGTCGCCCCGGTGTCAACTTCTTTGCCATCGGTTTGAGGCCTGACATTATTGTGACTGTCCAAGAATCTTTAGCATCTGAACCAAAAAGAGTCAGAGCTTTGTGTCCTAGTGTCTTGCCCTTTGTCCAAGGCTCAACGGCTTCTTGTGCCTGAGCCTCAGTTAAATTATTCAGGGCAAGTTGGACGCTTTTGGGTTCGGCAGCACTTCCCCCATTCTTGTCAATACGAAGATAATCCATCGAGGTAGAATAAAAGTTGCCATCGCTTTTTGTGATATGGGTAAGACGGTTGGCAAGCACATACGTCGCCAGTTTGCCGATACCAAATTTTCCTATTGGTGTGCGCCCTTTGGGCTTACTCGTCTCTTCATGGCGTTTTGAGCTTTCGCCCAATAGCCAATGCTGATGAAGCCCAGCCTTATCCATCCCAATACCATCATCAACCACGACAATTTGACCGCCAGGAGTTTCGGGATTAGCAGGCACGAGGACATGAACATTTTCGGCGCCGGCATCCCATGAATTCGATACCAACTCCTCAATAGCTTTATTGGGGCTGGCGTAAAGGCCCTCCGAGAACAATTCGATGATACGATAGCTAAGCCGAACATCAATTTTTTCTACTTCTGTTCCAAGCTTAAAAAATGGTTGGTTCATATTGATTTGTGTGGCAAATCACCTTAGCAGGGAGTTTTAGATTGCGGTAATGATTGAGTTGACACGAGAGAAAGCCGGCGCGTAACGGCGCGCAAGTTTGCGCTGAACTTCTAAATGGTTGAGTAGGTCATACTGATAGGAAATCTCGCTTCTGACCTGCCTTCAATTAGGTGCTTTATGCGGTGGGAGTTTACTCCTGAAATGATAGGGTTGCATCTCACAAATAAAGCTCAATACGCTAAAGAGATATTCACTTGCCTTGTAAAAGTCTTGCAATATGCAACCGATGCATTAGAGTCGAGGAAAAGCAATTCCCCTCCTCTAATGCTCTTTTCTTTCACTGTGTCACCACATAGTAAAGTAGTCACTTTTGGAGGTGTGGTAGTTGGGGTAATGAGGCGGCGGGCGTTGAACCGTTCACTAATGCCAATGAGTTCTACTTAGCCGCACTTGCCGCCGTTACGGCTAAAAGCACCGGCACGCCGCGTTTTTCGGGGCCGTATTCGAGATCGAAGCTTTGGATTTCGACGCCTGGTTTGGGGTTTGTCCACTGCTTGACGTAAGCGACGGCGTATTCGCCGTTTTCGTAGGGTTTTGTCCAACCGATTTGTGCGCCGGGGATGGCCGTTGGCGTTTTCTGGCGGTAGGTTTCCACGTCAATTTCGCTGTAAAGCGGCACGGTTTCTTGCGTGCCATCGGCATAACGAATCACATAGCGCGCCATTTCAAATTTGCGGTTTTTCTGGCGGTCATCGTTGTTCATGCGATTATCAATGCGCGCCGATTGCAGGAAGAATAACGCATCAGCTTTGCGATTGACGGGAATGCCTTTCACGCTTTGCGCCAGGTTATTGGGCACGCCGTTGCCGCCCAGCATGATGGCATTAGGCACAGGCGAAGTGGGGAAGTCGTAAACCTCGAATTGCACACCGGCGAAAGTCTGCTTACCCGTAGGCAAGCCAGCAAAAGTGAAGTTCTTATCGCCAAACCAACCGCGCTCGTTGCGGAATTGATTAGCCTGTTTGCCAATATCTATCGGCGCGTATTGCAGGTTCGCCCCGGCGATAATGGTCTTACCGGCAAAGGGCGCTTTCAGGTTGCGTAAAAGCGCCGCTAAAATAGTGCGCTTTTTGGTGGCGTTGACCGGCACGGCTTCGGTGTCTTTAAAGTTCAAGTTGCACAGCAGCATTCCGCCGCCACCCAGAGGGTTCCCGGCGCGCGGATAGTGCAACAGGCCGCCGATGTTGAGAAGCGGCTTTACCTTCTGATAAAAGTCGTCAGGCCGCGCGGCCTTTAAGTAGAAGTTGTCGATGCCGATGACGACTTTGCCGTTTTGCATTTTTTCAGGAATGGCCTGCCACTCGGCGATTTGCAGCGTAACCTTTTTGCCGCTGCGTGGCGGCTCAACGCCAAAGGTTTGTGGCTCGGCGTTCGGCTCGGTTTTAAAAGAAACTTTTTCTTTGTCATTGAAGACCAGATTCACGCGCGTTTGAGGCGCATACAGCGTATTGCCAACCCAGGTGAACTCTTTGATGCTGACCGCTTTGGGAAACTCCATCGGAATATCCGCTGTGCCTTCTTTAGGTGCATCGAAGTTGTTAATCAGCTTCCACGCATCGGCCTGAAAGAAGTTGTTAGTGGCGTTGTCAAACAGAAAGCTGCTCGATTTGGCAAAGGGCGCCACATCTTCATAATCCACCACATACGAAAAGGCATCATTCGCCACGTATTCATCTGCCGTCCAACCAAAAATGCGTTCACCCGATAGCATCACAATGTCGCCTAAAGTCAGGCCCGCCGTTAAGGGGCTTCGCACATTGGGGAAAGTCACACGTTCGCGCTTGAAAGGGCGAATCATGTGATCAAAGCCGACCAACTTGTTGTAATCGGCCAAGCCTTCGGGCGTAAGACCGTGAAATACGATGTAACCGCCCCGCGCCATGAAAGCATTCACTTTTTGCTGATTGGCCACCAGGTTTTTCAATGCTTGTGGCGTGGCTGAAACGAGAAGCAGTTTGATGTTTTGGTTGCCCAGAGCCACAAGCGCATCGGTCTTCTGGTATTGCAGGCCGATAGCATCAACCGCTTTTAAAAGCTGCGCGTTATCACTGGCTACTGCAACGGGGCGAAACTCTTGCCTGTAACTGGCCGCGTAACTCAGCAGATTTTGCAATAGCTGTCGCGCCACGATATTCGAGCCAAGTTTCTCGCCGATTTGCAGTTGCGAAAGCAGCATGAGGCCGCTGCCAACCGTCACTTCAACAAGAGCCGATTGGCTAAGACGCGGGCCGGCCTGAATTAACGATTTGGCGCCGCGCGTCGGCTTGTTATAGATGCCGCGATACAAGCCTTCATCGGCACCCCAGACAAAGAAATCTTTTTGCCTTAGCCCCGTAAAGGCCGGATGATTTTCGTCTTCGATAAAGCCAATGCTGCCATTGCTGTTTTCTGCCGACGGCTCCATTTCAGCGGGTAAGCCCTGATATTTCAGAGGATTCTTTTGTTCCAAAACTAAGACGGTTTTTCCTGTCGAAGCAAAGGCAGCCAGGCGTGAAGAGGTGCTTTCTTCAACGCTCAGCGCATCCGGCCCAACAATCAAAACTTTGATGTTTTGCGGCAAGTTTTCCAACGAATTCAAAGCCGTGAACTGCACTCGCTGCGCTTTTAAAAATGGTGCGATTTTGTTGGATGGATCGAAGAGAGCGATTCTCCCGGCAACAGGTTGCGCCCGATTAACAATTGGTTTCAGACCGGGCGCAATAGATTGCGCCCCGACATTACCCGCTAAGATTGAAACTGCTTTGCTGTCGCGGAATATCTCTTTTCCTTCAGCTTCCAACTTCACTATCAACTGCGCCTCGCTGCGTTTTGTCACGTTTGGCAACGGAATTGTTTCATCAAACTTTTCCGATGTGCCGGGCGCGATTTTATGCTGTGATTTCTTCGTCCAGGCTACTTTGTTGTTCAGCAAAAGCGTGCGTGTAAAAGTCAACGGCGCGTTATATTGCGTGTCGTTGAAGATGCCGAAGGTGCGCTTGATTTTCTGACCGCTGCCAAAGCTCCAATCCCACTGGCGCACAAAAACGGCGCGTGGCAACTGCGAGTTATAGGGGTTGCCTGCGGTGTTGCTCTGATCCAGCCAGAAGTGCCAGGCGCTTTGCCCGACCCAGCGATAGCCTTCGGTCAGCATCCGATAAATCAGGCCCGCTGCCGGACGGGTTTGCGCCTTGCCGGCAAAGGTGCCTTCGCCGCCCCAGATGGCGTAATCTGCCGGATTGATACCGGTGGCGAAGAAATCTTCGCCGATAAAGCGCGGGCGTTTCATGTCCCATTCCCAGCGCCCACGTCCGCCGCCTTTGGTATTGGGTTCATAAGCTAAAGCCGGATAGCGCGGGTCATTAGATGAAAACACATAATGGTCGCCATGAACCGGCAGCGTGTTATTTTTTGTGGCGCCGCCACCATCTATCATCACAGGTCGCGTCGGGTCAACGGTTTGAACGGCATTGGATACTTTCGTAATCTCGCGCTCGTATTCGTCCATCAGCGCGCTATTGCCCAGCAGGTTGATGAGATTAATGTAGGCGAACTCGTTTTCGAGTGTCCAGATGTGAATCGAAGGATGATTGCGCTCGCCCTTAACCTGCTGCACCATCTGCTCGCGCCAGTTGTTCATTAACTGCACTTTCATCCCGCTACCATAAAGTTTTTTCAAGGCTTCGTCGCCTTCGCTAAACGCGTAGCCAATCGCTTCGCCATCTAATGGCCCGTTGCGGCGCACAACTACGCCGTTGTGATCAAAAAACGATAGCGCTTCGCGCAGGGGCATTCCCAGATAGCGCCAGTTGCCGCCACCCTGCCCCGGCATCATCAAGCGGAAAGTGCGCTGGTTGGTGCCGCGATACTTTTTCAAGAATTCATCTGTTGTTTTCGCGCCAAGGGGCGTTAAATCGGCCCACATCGTCCAGCGCACGCCATTTAATAAAAAGTCTGGGCCGCGTTGGCTCCATTCGCGAAAACCAAAGGGCGTTTCGTGCGAATCAAGCGCGTTGCCACCAACTACGATTGTTGTTTTTAAGCGATACAAATGCGGCGTGTCCGGCCACCACAGTTGCGGGTTTGGCCACGAATCGACGATGTTTACGACTTGCTCGACGTTAGCTGCAATAGTGAATGGTTTAGCCGCGAATGTTTTTTCAACGGCGCCCGTTTTGTCATTAATCGCCTGCCACTGAATCTGGCCGCTTTGCTCTTGATTGGTGGAGTTACTCAATGTAACTTCCGCCGCCATCTGCTTGTTAGCCACTGATGGTTTGACGAACACATCGCTGGCGTAAACCGCGCCCCCAACAGTGAATTCCGGCGCTTCCAAAAGGCCCGATTGTGGGTTATTCCAGATGGGATATGCCAAATCCATAAAGCCCTTATGAAACCAATCGTCGCCCGCCGGATAATTGAACATGCGGCGCAGTTTCATCGGGTCGTTCGGGTTGCTCGTGAAGCCATACCACGCATCTTTAATACCGACGCGAATTTCATTGGTGCCTGGTTTAATCGCTTTGGAAACATCTACCTGAAAGCGCGCAAAGGGCGTGCGATTGAAGCCACAAAACTGTCCGTTGACCACAACAGTCGTCATCAAGCTGTTATGCGGAAAGGTGAGGAAAAAGCCGCGCCCACTTTGGCTTTGCGGCACATTAATTTTAGTGCGATACCACAGGCGATGCGCGAATAATAAATCGCGCCGCGACTGGTTTTTATCACTGGGAACGGCAATCGCTTTCCAGTGTGGCTGCGCGGGGAAGTCGCTCATTGGCGCATCAGGTTCGCGCGGCAACTCTTCATCGGCGCGCGTAATTTCCCAATCGCCTTTGAGTTGAATGGTGGCACGTTCTGCGGCCCTCACCCCCGCCCCCTCTCCCAATCGCTGCGCTGGGAGAGGGGAGACAGGTAGTTGAAAAACATGATTAGTTGCGGCCTCATCGCGCGCGTCGCGAAAATTCTCATTCGGCTTGTATTTGCCATTCGGATGAAAAGTGCCGGGATGCAGCATTAGCGCATCACTGGCGTAGAGGATGCGCTGCGTTTCGTTCTTAGAATTCTTAGTTTTCGGCAGGCGAATTTGCAGCGTGTGCGGCCCGGCGCTTAGTTGTGCCTCGCCCATTTTAAGCCAGGCCACTTCCGTCCACACAGCCAACTCCATCAAGTCGGTCGTCAGATGTTCAGGCGTGATACGCTGCCATTGTCCATCATCAAGTCGCCAGTCAAAAGGTGAGCGCACAAACTCATAACCGATGCGATTCCAAACTTCATATTTACCGGCTTTGGTTGTGTTGACTTTATAGCTGAGCACAATGCCGTCATCGGGCACCACTTTATCTACATCGCCGGGGCTTTCGACTTTGACTTGGAACCAGCTATCGCCACTGAGAAATTGCTTGTTGCCCCAACCGGAAACTTCGGTTTTGATTTTGTCATTTTGAAGGTTAATTGAAGATGTATTTTGGCTCTCAATCCAAACAAAATCATTTTGCGCGCAAGCCGCGCCGCTGATGGATACGATTAAAGCGAGGATGAACGGGTGTAGTTTCATTTTTAACCCCACCTGCCCAGAGGGCGCCCGCCCTTGGTAAGGGGGCTTTACCTGGTCTTTTTATTACTCTGTTGAAGAATTTTTACTTCTCAGAAATACAAGAATTTCCTAAGCCTAAAAGCCCCCTTACCAAGG
>DASWNL010000685.1:0-8817 GCA_036399215.1 Abditibacteriaceae bacterium | reverse complement strand
CAATCGTTTTTATTCATCGTAATACTGCCGAACCATGAGCCAGAAAAGTTTATCGTCCTCCGTCGCAAACAACTCCACTTCAGAAGCGCCTGTAACGCCGGTAACCCCTGTAACTTCGGTGGCAACGTTGCCCGCAGGCCTGCCAGGCGATGCTTCACCTCTGGTTTTTTCATCAGCAGAAGAACGTCGTTGGCCGCGCTGGATGGGCGTTGTTGTCGTGGCGTTGTTATTCATTGTGGGCGGCACTTATGGTGCTTATCAAGTCTGGAATAGCAATGTGCGCATTGCACCCAACTTATTCATCGCCGACGTGCCTGTAGGCAGCCTGACGCGCGAAGAAGCCATCAAAAATCTCAAAGCGCGTTTTGGTAAGTCTTCGGTCAAATTGGAAGCGCCGGGTCGCAAATGGCATTTAACATTGCATGAATTAGGTGGCACGCCGGATTTTAATCGGGTGGTTAACAACGCCTATTGGTTTGGTCGCAGTGGCAACCCTTTGCAAGACCTGCCGCGCCTGATGAAGGCAAATTTTGATGAGCGACATCTTCCTCTGGGCGTGCGCTGGAACAAGGCCCAACTCAAAAGGCGGATGCGCCAGGTCGCCAAAGCGTATCATCGCCCCGCGCGCGATGCAAAGTTGGAAGTAAAGGATGTCGGCGTCATCATTCAGCCCGAAATTAATGGACGCGAACTAAACGTTGGCGAAACACTGGCGCGTTTGCAGCGGCGTTATGATTTGCATCACACCAAAATCGAAGCGAGTGTGCGCGCGGTAAAACCTCGCCTGACAGCGGCCAGTCTTGAAGGTGCCGATGTGAAACTGGGCAGCTTTGGCACGCGCTTTAATCGTGGCCTTATCGGGCGCACCAGAAACATTCATGTCGCTTCAGCGACAATTGATGGCAAAGTGTTGATGCCGGGCGACACTTTTTCTTTTAACGCTTCAACCGGCGAACGCACCTGGGAAAAAGGCTATCGCATGGCGCACATTTTCGAGCGCAAGCCCGGAAAAAAAGAATCCGAAGTGGTGGATGGTTTAGCCGGCGGCGTCTGTCAGGTTTCGACTACGCTTTACAATGCGGTGCGCAAGGGAAATCGCAAAGTGGACTCGGCTTTGAAAATCGTGCAGCGCGAATCGCATTCGCTGCCGGTTCCTTACATTGCCAGCGGCTTAGATGCAACAGTGGCCTGGCCCAACCGCGACTTTAAATTTCAAAATACGCTGCCTCACCCGATTTACCTGCGCTCCGCCGTCAACGGCTCTCGCCTGAACATCAGTGTATGGGCGCGCATGCCACAAAGCGCCGCCATCCAATTCGCGCAAAACGAAGACGAAAATTCACGCGGCTAAAGAATTAACCACAAAGACACAAAGAAAAATTAGAATAGCCACAAAAACGCACAAAAACACAAAGAAATTTAAAACTTTAATTCTTTTTGTGCTTTCTGCGCCTTTTTGTGGCTATCTCTTTTTCGGTGCCCTTTGTGCTTAGTTTTTCTTCGCGTGGCGTCTTACGGTTTCGATGTCACTATCGCTGAGGGCGCTTTCAAAGGAACGAAAACCGGCCAGTTTGAAGCCATGTTTTTGCGCGATTTGGCCGATACGCTCTACTTGTTCAACAGTTAAATCGCGGCCCAAAGTGTAAGGCTCATAAGTGCCTTCAAGCGCCATTAAAATGGTTTCGCTCATGCAAGCGTAGGCGGTTTTATCGGGGAAGCCAAAATTGAAATTGAAGTTCACTGCGCCGGGGATTTCGATAACGCCACCTTCGATAACTAAAACATCGGGGCGTTTCTCCGTGACGGTTTTGCTGACATCGCGCGGGCGCGC
Source organism: Abditibacteriaceae bacterium (assembly GCA_036399215.1). Classification (GTDB taxonomy): domain Bacteria; phylum Armatimonadota; class Abditibacteriia; order Abditibacteriales; family Abditibacteriaceae; genus DASWNL01. The sequence continues at coordinate 6,986 of DASWNL010000685.1, read as the reverse complement.
CACATCGCACACCACAGCGCCGCTTTTGAGGTCTTCAGGAAAAATCACGGCATCTACGGCACTCGAAACGGCCAATATTAAATCCGCATCATGCAGGGCTTCTTTCACTTCGGTGGCATAAGAAATCTGTGCGCGGCAATTGGGCGTGGCTTCAACTCTTTTTTGCAACTCTTCGAGCTTTTCGGCATTGCGGCCCGCAAGCGAAATCGCCGCTACTTTAGGCGCTAAAAGCTGCGCGCAAACGGCTCCAATCGAACCTGTTGCGCCGATGATGGCGACTTTCGCGTTAGGAACGTCGGTTTCCATGCGCTCGGCGGCGCCCAACAAGCCTTCAATGGCCGTATAAACCGTGTAAGAGTTGCCACTGGTAACGCTGATAACGCCGTCGAGCTTTTTAGCAACGGTAACTCCCGCATCGCCAACCACCGAAGTAAACGCGCCCAATCCCACAATTTTAGCGCCGAGTTCAGCACCTAAACGGCCTGTATCAGCGATTTTTTCATAGACGAACTCAACTGGCAGCTTTAGTTGCTGGTCGGGACTGAGCGGGCAGCCGACGAACCAGCCTTCGGCTTTGGCTCCTGTAGGCGATTCGATGCCGGTGATATGGCTCATCACTTTAGGCGAAATGCGCTTGGCTATCTCCTCCACAGCGATCAGTGGCAGGTATTTGAGAATTGGATATTTGCGCGCTGCATCGCGCTTTAAATCCATAGGATGAATGATGAAAGCGAACTTATTCATAATTTTGAATTTTGAATTTTAAATTGTCTCATTCAAAATTCTACAATGCGTGGCTGCCACTTTAGTTTGTCAAGCAGCGGCGCGTATTCCTGGGGCGAACGAGCGCCCAGCGCGGCAAAAACGCCTTCCATGACATTAGTGCCGAAACTGCGCCCGCCAAACTCCGGCGTTGTGGTAATTAAACGCGCCAAACCGCGTTCTTTTAAGAGTTCTACATCTTTGGCTGTTGTCGTATTGGTCAAAATGGTTTTGCCGTCGAGACGTGCTGGCAAGTAACGGCGAATCAAGAGAAAATCACCGGCGATAACTTCAGCTTCGTCGTAGCGACGTGTGTGTTTGGGGCTATCGAGAATCTGGTTTTGCTTTTCGCCAGTGGGGTAGAGCATTCTGTAAGGCAAGCGCGTGAGAACCGGCAATAAAAGCGCGCCCAAACGCCGCACGTTGCGGATAGAACGCAGCGGAATATCCACATTCAAATTGAATAAAAAATCTCCGAAAACGCAATCGGCTCCGGCTTGTGCCAACTCTTCGGCCATGCCAAAACGGTCTACGGATGAAACCACCAAAACTTTCTTGCCTCGCCAATCAAGGATGCCGGTTTTTTGCAGTTGTTGCACTGTCTGGCGTTCGAGAGTGTCTTTGAGGCCGCTGCCATCTACAACCGGCGTAATCTTGGCGGCTTTGGCTAAACGTGCGGCATCGGGCAAAACATAACGGCGCGAACCGGCCACAACATACAAATCAATGCCGCCGAGGCCAATCGCGGCCACTTTGCCATCCAATTCAGCAATTGTCGCGCGGGCTTTGTTCAAATCGCCATCCATGCCGCGCCGTTCGATGGAAAATTCATGACCGAGCAAAGTAGTCTGCGCGATGTGATCGCGTTGCGCAGAACCCAGCGAAACCGAAACCACGCGTAATAGTTTTGAATTGGATTTTCCCATCGCGCCCAGTATAGCAAGGCACAGGCGCTATCTGAGAAATGAGCGGACGAATATCAACTCCAATCGAAAGTTAGCAAAGCGATTTTGCTATTCCGCTCGTAGAACAACAAAATTTCATCGGCTCCCGAAGCACAATAGTCCCATCCTCTCACGCTGGCGATAAAATGAAACGGCGTTCCATCAGGCGCAAGAGGCCGGATATTCTCTTCATCGATTTCGTCAAACGGGAAACCATAGTCCCAGTTTCCCGCTTCCACACCTCCACCTAATTGACGAATCAGAGTAGAGGGTTCTTTCTGGCTCAGGTCGCAGTCTGGATTGTAGCGAACGAAGTTCTGAGAATGGAAAACGCCGCTCCGCGTGAAACGCTCTTTTGCCGCAGCCAAGCTTGCGTGTTGGGTGGCGTAATATTCTTCCAATGCCTGCGCTTGATTCTGTGACCGCCTCAAATCTAATTTTGAAAGAGGTGTCGGCGGATTTTTGATGTATTCCAGCTCAAAATAACGAAAGTCGCCCAGCAGTTCGTAACGCCCTTGATCGTTAAGATGAAAGCCAATCCAATTTTCGCGCAAATAATAATTGTGAAATTCGTGAGTATCTTGCCCAACTGATCCATCATACGGCTCAACTGTATTAACCATGTGAATCCAACCTTGCCAGTCGGGATTTACAACGGCTAAGTCAATGGATACAAAAGGCATTAAATGGCGAGCGTAGAGTTCTACGGGTTCGGCAAAGACTTCTTCAGGGGCGGGATAAATTTTGAGATAAGGTTGCGGCGCAGTGATGTTTTCAATCATTGGAGATTTCTACTCCTCGATCCAGCCTTGCTTTACCGCATCGGCGATGAATTCCTGGGCTAAATCCCATAAAGCGGGCGCGCCTTCTGTGATATGCGAATTGCGCTGCCGGATGCGGCTGGCGCTGATGTTATGGCGTTTCCAGCCGCCGCCACCTGATTGATAGTTGGAAAGCAAGCCGCATAAGCGGTCAATGGCGCCGGCAAAGCGTGCTTCGGGCGTTTCCTGCTCTTCAAATTCATCCCACAGAGCGCGAATTTCGCGGGCCTGATCATCTGGCAAAAGGTTGAAAATTCGTTCAGCCGCAACCAACTCGCGCATGGTTTTGGTGGCCATGGCTGCGTCGTCGTAAACGAAGGAGTCACCGGCATCAATCTCCACGATGTCGTGGATTAAAGCCATGCGCAACACGCGGTTCAGGTCAATAGTTTCTTTGGCGTGTTCGGCCAGAATAAGGGCCATCATGGCAAAGTGCCATGAATGCTCGGCGTCATTTTCCAAACGCGAGCCATCCATCAGCGAACTTTGCCGGAAGATTTGCTTGAGACGGTCAATCTCGACTAAGAACTGAATTTGCTGCTGAAGTCGCTCCATGATTTAAACCACAAAGGCACAGAGACACAAAGAAAAGGAAGAATTGACCAAGAGCGTCATATTCTTGATCCCCTCAAAAATCTTTGTGTCTCTGTGTCTCTGTGGTAAATTTTTCAAACCCGATTCTCTTTAAACAACTTGCCGCCGATATAAATTCTTACGCGGGCGGTAGCGCCTTGTTCGCGGCGCACGCGCACGGTTTCATCAATCAGGTCACCCGGTTCGTGCATCTGCTGATAAACCACGTCTTCGCCACTCTGATCGTTAACCACGATTTTGACTTCTTCCGTCTGTCCGCCTTTGGGTAGAGCCACGCGCACTTGAATCGAGCGTGATACCATCGGCACAGTCGTCGGGCCGTCTGTATCTTCTTGGATTTGCGTATCTTCGGGCAAAACATCCGGCACGGGCGGTGGGGGCAGAGGCTCGACAAGTTCAATATCCTCGCGGGGCGCCGGGCCTTTGCTGACGGTTAAGTTAATCGGCTCGGAGCGGCGAAACGGGGCGCTGGCTTGCGGATACTGGCTGCAAATATAGCCTGTCGGCACGCTGTCATGGAACTGCTCGGTCACCTGGCCAAGCCTCATGCCATCGCGTGAGATGATTTCGCGGGCGCGCGTTAGCGAAAGCTCGGTGAGATCATACATCTTGATCGGCTCTTCGCCTTTGGACAGAATCACCGAAACTTCGCGGCCCTGGCGCACGATTTTACCGGGCGGTGGGTCGCCGTCCAAAACGGTGTCCTGCGCGATTTTAGGATTATATTTTTCGCTGCCGACCCGCAATTTTAGTCCGGCTTTAGCCAATACGCGCTCGGCTTGCGAACGATTTAAGCCGGTGTATTTTGGCACGCGCACATCCGAGGGGATTTCCGCCAGCCATGAAGTGTAAGCAAACCAGCCCATGCCTAAGAGCAGGCCAACCGAAATCAGCATCCAGAACAAAGCCAGCAATGCGCTGATGAATTCACTTTTGCGATGTCGCTTGCGCGCCAACTTCAAATCCATCGCCTGTTCGGCAATCGGTGCTTCGTGCTGGCGTGAACGGCGACGTTGAGGCGGTGCTGTAATCTCTTCTTCGCTGTAATCGTCTTCCTGCGGTGCCGCTGGTGCGAACTCTTCGATGGGCGGCGCTACAGGCGTGACAGGGGTTGCAATTGGTGGTGCGATAGGAGGCGCAGTTGGAAGGCCTGTTACTGATTGATTAATGGGTTGATTAACAGGCGGCGTGAGCGCGGTGTAAGGCGATTGATAAATTCCTGCATCGCCGCTGCCCAGGCGTCGCAACTGCTCTTGCGCAGCGCCGTAGCGCCGTTGTGGTTGTTTGTCGAGCAGGGTTAAACACAACTCTTCGAGTTCCGGCGGGCACGACGGATTGAACTGTGAGGGACGCAAAGGCGCATCGTTGCGATGTCGTGCCGCGATAATCAAAGGCGAAGTGCCGTCAAAGGGCACGCGCCCCGCTATCATGTGATAAAGCAGCACGCCGAGGGCATAAAAATCCCCGGCTGCCGAAGGCGGCGCGCCATCAAAGCGTTCAGGCGCTAAATATAAAGCCGTATCCTGCTGAATATCGAAAGGCACAATGCCTGATTCATGCAGGGCGTTGCCTACACCGGCATCAGCAATTTTCAGTTGAGTATCGGAAGCTAAACAAATCTGCCGGGGCCGCAGATCGCCGTGTGCCAGCCCGTTTTGATGAAGAAAACTCAACGCTTCGGCGATTTGCCGCGTGTAAAGCCAAACTTCGTTTTGCGGCAACGGAGCCTGGCGTAAGCGCTCTTCAAAAGACCTGCCTTCGAGCCACTCCTGCACGAAATACAAGGTGCCCTCGGCCAAGCCCACATCCAAAACGCGGGCTAAATAAGGGTTATTGAACGGCAGGAAATTCTCAAAAGAGCGCGCTAAGGCTTGAGTTAAGCGTGGATGCTTGACAAAAGCGTTTTTAAGGGCTTTTAGCGCGTAAACGCGGCCATTATCACGGTCACGCACGCGATAAACAGCGAAAAGGGTGCCTTCGCCGGCTCGTCCGAGAACTTCGTAACGCTCGGCAGCCGAACGCCAGGGGCCGTTTGCAGAGTGGGGTGATTGTCGTCGGGCAGAAGGCCGGGCATTGTCGTTTGATCTTCCATCCGAACCCTGCGGCGCGCCACGCTTTCCGGTGCTTAACATCACAAAGATTGTAGCCTTTTCGCTGCTCTCGCGCAATTTGAAGCGGCAAGACGGCGGGAGGCAGGAAGCAGGAGGCGGGAAGCGGGAGGCAGGAAGCAGGAGGCAGGATTTCAAACTTGAAGTCGGCAGAGAAATATCTTTAAGCCGCTTTTTAATTATTGTCGCCGCCTCCTGCCGTCTGCTTCCTGCCGTCTGCTTCCTGCCGTCTGCTTGCCGCGTGCCTGCTTTTCTCGCATCCTTAAAGACAATTGCAACAGGCGGCAACAGGCAATGGCCTTCAAGCTATCTTTTTACATTCATGAATCCCTGGCACGATATCGAACCCGGCAAGCACGCGCCGGAGATTGTGGAATGCATCATCGAAGTTCCACGCGGCAGTCGCAATAAATACGAACTCGACAAAAACAGCGGCCTGCTGCGCCTGGATCGCGTGCTCTATTCCGCCGTGTTTTATCCGGCGAACTATGGCTTTATTCCGCGCACCTACTGCGACGATCACGACCCACTGGACATTTTAGTGTTGGGGCAAGAGCCTGTCGTGCCGATGTGCATCGTAACGGCGCGACCTATTGGCGTAATGCAGATGATTGACCAGGACGAAGAAGACGATAAGATCATCGCTATTCACGAGCATGACCCGGCGTTTACGCACTTCCATGATATAAACGACCTGCCGGATCATACTTTAGCCGAGTTGCAGCGCTTCTTTGAGGATTACAAGGCGCTGGAAAACAAGCAGGTGCGCATTGAGCGTTTTGGCGTCCGCGAGCACGCTCACGAAATTTTGCGGCGTAGCATCAAACTTTATAACGAGTGCTTTATGCCCGGCGGCGACAAGCGCCCGGACGCGCCGCTTTTGCCCAGTGAACAGCGTGAAGCCTCGTCCGGGCCATCACAGCGTGCCTTAGTCCAGGCCGCCCGTCGCCAGGCTGAATATCTCAGCTCTCAGCCGCAAATCGAAAGCGCTGCTCAAGCCGGTGAAACGGCACCATCACTCCCAACGAATGGCGCGGGTGAACCCGCTTTTGAGCCGACTGTCGAGCAAGCGCCCTTCGATGCCTTTCCGCACGCGCCGATTGAAAGTATGAATTACGATGACATGATTGAAGACACGCCAAAAGGTGAGTAGGCAGCAAAAAGGGATATAAAATGGCTGCAAAAAAGCAAGCGCAATATGTTTTAGGCGGCGTGTTGCTTGTTATAGGAGTTTCTTATCTCTACTTACTGCTCAAACCGCGGCGCATAGATTTGCATCACTTTGTAGGTGATGGCACGCTATCCAGTTCGTCGCCCGCCATGGTAGATGATTTAGCAAAGGGTTGGGCCTTATGGCAACAGCGACGCCAGCGTGACATTAGCCGGGAGTTGCTGCCTCTTTTGCAAAAGCCGGATGAGGAAGTCCGATTGTTCGCCCTTTGTGCCTTAGCAAAATTGGAAAGTCCTGCAGCAAAAGAGGCACAGTTATCATTCAACTTAAAGTCTGAACGGGAAAATTGCCTGTCCCGCTTGTCTTTAGCGCGTATTCGCACCCAAAACCTTGAAGGACGCGCTCGATTAGAGGCCATTAGTAAGTCTGTTGGAATATCGTGGCCGGAATTAATTGAGAAATCTAAAATTGTCAATGGAAAGAGAGGGGGTTATTTTCAAAATACGAAAGAAGCTTTGGTTATCGAAGAAATTGTAGATACGCTTTATGCGATGGCTCGACACGGCAAGAAGATTGAGGGCTTATC
>DASWNL010000684.1:0-7560 GCA_036399215.1 Abditibacteriaceae bacterium | reverse complement strand
CTCGTTGGGCAAAGAGGGAAAGTGGCCGGTATTGACAAAGCTTTCGAGCAGTCCTTCAACAATGGTTGTGGTGCAGACCGTTTCGATGCCCATGTCATGAAAAATCTTGGCGCGCACCGGGTCGTGCAAGCGCGCTATGTTACGTGCCACGCCGTATTTGTGCTGCAAAAGCTGGGCGATCATCAAGTTGCGATTGTCGCCCCCGGTCACAGTGATCCCCATGTCGGCACTTTGCGCCCCAGCGCGTTCAAGAACATCGTGATCGAGGCCCGAACCTTGATAAGTCTTGCCGCCAAAGCTTGGCCCCAAACGCAAAAAGGCTTCGCGCGTGTTATCAACAATAGCGACCTGATGCCCTTGCGTTGCCAGGCGTCGCGCCAAACGCGAACCGACGCGGCCACAACCGATAATGAGAATTTTCATGGTATTTTAGTGCGCGCCAGGCGCGCCCTGACCTGCCGCTAAATCCGGCGCATGATGCGGCACTGCCGAGTGTGTTGACGGGTCTTCGCCCGGCGCTAACTCAACAAAAGCCTCAATATGATAGGGCACGTTGATGACAACGACGTGCTGCATTTCGTGCAGGCGCAAGGCGAGTAAAAGGCTGGCGTGACCATGCAATAAGCGCGGAAACCAGCCTTTAGGAACAAATTCGGGAATGACAACCGTTATCAAACTGCGCGGCTCATCACGCTGAATCCCTTCGATGAATTGAACTACCGGGTCAACCAGGGAACGATAGGGCGAAGGCAGCATGGTTAGCGGCACGCCGCGCGAAAAAAGCGTCCAACGCTCGTGCAAACGCTTTTCGCGCGAGGGATCAACCGAAACGTGCAAAGCGCGCACATCCGGCGACATCGAGCGCGCATATTGCAGAGCCGGAATCACGCCGCGATGAATATCCGGCACTAAAACGAACACGAAATGCCGGTGGCCTTGGTCGGGCCGATAGCCTTCAAGAGAAAGCTGCTTGGCAACGCTGCGATAGTGATTGTTGATTTTACGCAGGATGAAAACCAGAATCGGAATGGCAAGCGCCACCATCCAGGCGCCGGCCATGAATTTCGTAATGCCGATGATGCACATCACGATAAAAGTCGCCACCGCGCCGACGGCGTTTATCGTTGCATTCAGTTGCCAGCCTGGCGGGCGCAATTTGCGCCAGTGCATAACCATACCGGCCTGTGAGAGCGTAAACGATAAAAACACGCCAAGGGCATAGAGCGCGATGATCTTGGTCACCGAGCCTTGAAAAAGAATCACTATAATTGCGGAGAAAACTGCCAGAGCGAGGATGCCGTTATTAAAGGCCAGCCTGTCTCCCACGTTAGCCATCTGGCGTGGCATGAAGCGGTCGCGCGCCATGACTGAACTGAGGCGCGGAAAATCGGCGTAAGCGGTATTGGCGGCGAGAACTAAAATCGCTGCCGTCATAATCTGCACCACGAAGTAGAACCAGCCGAAGTAAGCACTGCCATCGAAAGTGCGATGCGCCAGAACCGAGATTAGCGTTTCGGTTCGTTCGATATGGCCGTGTTCAACAAGGAAGTTCGTGCCGGCTTCGTTCAAAGCCAAAATGGGCTGCGAGCCGGTTAAATAAGTGAGAGTGCTGACTCCCAAAAAGATGGAAATTAGAATCGCCGCCATCCAACCCAGTGTGATAGCGGCATTTTTGGATTCAGGCGGCTTAAAAGCTGGCACGCCGTCGGAGATAGCCTCGATGCCGGTTAATGCCGTGCAGCCCGAAGCAAAAGCGCGCATCAACATCAGAATGCCCAGGCCACCGGCCACGCCGGGATTGGGCAAAGCACTTTGCGCCGTCAACGGTGCATAAGTGCTCATGCCGCCGGTGAAGTGCTGATAAAAACCAGCGCCAAGCAGCACTAAAATAGAAGCGATGAATCCATAGGTTGGAATGGCAAAGACGACACCGCTTTCTTTCATGCCACGCAGGTTGAGCAGCGTCACCAGAGCGATAAAAGCTATGCACAAATAAATGGTATAGCCGGGGTGCTCCTGCATTACGGGAAACGCCGAGGTAATGGCGGCAGCGCCGGCAGCTACGGAAAGCGCGACGGTCAAAACATAAGCGATCAGCAGCGCGGCAGCGGCGGCAAGGCCGGTCAACTGCCCGAAATTCTCTTTCGCCACCAGATAAGCGCCGCCGCCCTGCGGATAAGCGTAAACCGTCTGGCGATAAGAAGTCGCGACAATAACCAGTAAAACGCTGATGCCTATGGCGATGGGCAAAACCATGCCCGATGAGGCGGCTAAGCCAACCGACATCATCAATGCCAGCATGATCTCTTCGGTAGCGTAAGCAGTGGAGGAAAGCGCGTCGGAAGCGAAAACAGCTAAAGCGATAACTTTGGGCAAGCGTTCGTGATGTGCCCGTTCGGTAGCGATGGGTTGGCCGACTAATAAGCGTTTCAGAGAAAACGCCATACATTTTTCCTTTGGACTGCGGGACACGAGAACAGCATCCCCACGCGTGAATGTTAGCGCGCCTGCTGTGGGCCGTCAATGAGAAGATTTGTGATACTTTGGAAACAGAAATTATCACAGAAAACGATTGAATCATGTTAATTAAACCGGGCGAGCATTTACAGGGCAAAAGCACTTCGTATGAAATGATTGAAGTCATCGGGCAGGGTGCCTATGGCACAGTTTTCCGCGCCCGCGATACCGAGGGCGCTTTTGTAGTTGTGAAACAGCTTTTCGATACCGGCAGTGGTTCGCCAGAAGACTTCGAGTATCAACGCAAACTGTTCTGGCGCGAAGCCGATATTCTCTCGCAGATCAATCATCCCAAAATCGTGCGCTATATCGAGCGTATTCCCGATGACGAGCCGCATAGCGCGCCGCCCGATGGCGACCTGTTTTTGGTGCTGGAACTGGTGCAGGGGCCAAGTTTGCGTAAAGTCTTCGATGAATACCGCGCGGCCAACAGCAATCAGCCGTTTCCGGCGGAAACTGTAGTGGCAGTTGGCCTCGAAGTCTGCGAAGCCCTCGATTATGTGCATCGTATGCCCGGCCAGATTATCTATCGTGACTTGAAGCCTGAAAACGTGATGTGGGATTCGCAAAACCAGGTTTGCAAACTGGTGGACTTTGGCACCGCGCGCTTTTCGGCTAAAAGTCGCAAAGTCACGCAAGGTTTAGGAACAGAAGGCTATGCGCCACCGGAACTCTATTCCACACGCGCTGATGTGACTTTTAGTGCCGATGTTTTCACCATTGGCGCGCTGCTTTATGAACTTTTAACCGGCGAAACGCCCGAACCCAAAATCACGCCCCGCGATTTTCGCGGCTACGATCCTCGCATCCCCAATGAATTGAAAACCATTGTTTTAACGGCCTTGCAAATGGATCCGATGCGGCGCCAACAAACCGCCGCCCAAATGGATGATGCCTTGAAGAATCTGGGTTTTCAAAAACCCGAAGCCGCACTCGAAGCTGTCGGCGGCGGGCGCGCGAAAAATTTGCATCCACTGCTTAGTTGCTTTTGCCCGGCGTGCGGGACGGCGCCGCGCACCGAACGCGCTCTTTTTTGCGGCAAGTGCCGCGCGCCGATTCATACCGTGATGCTGCGCGTGCTTTCCAAAAACGCGCCGCCGAGTTTGCTTTATTTGCAAAAAGAAGAGACCCAATTGGGCCGCACCGACCCCGATTCGGGCGTCTTTCCCGATATTGATCTTTCGCGCTTCGACCAGGGCCGCTTTGTCAGCCGCCACCATGCCAGCATCAAGCGCAACGGCACCAAGTTCTTCATTACAGCGCAGAAAACCCTCAATCCCACCCGTGTAGATGGCTTCCTCGTCGCCCCCGGCACAACTGTGCCCCTGCAAGACGGTGCCCGCGTCGAATTCGCCGACCTGGTGTGCAACTTCTTACTTCGCCCGGTGACAGGGTGAGTTTTTTGAACGATTTACTGAAGTCGCTAGGGTTTAATCGCGAAAAGGGAATACCTAATGATGAGAAAACCAATTTCTAATCTCAAAGAAGCCTCTATGTCCGTCGAGGAATTAATCGAAAAAGCCCGCCAAGAAAAGTCAAAAGAGCTTTATCTCTCTGACAGTAGATTAACGACCTTACCTGAAAGCATCGGCCAACTCACTGATCTGGAATCGCTTTATCTGTCATCCAATCAATTGACGGAGTTGCCGGATAGTCTCTGTCAATTAAAGCAACTACGAGGCTTATACTTGGCCTACAACCACATTGCGACGCTTCCGCAGGAAATTGGTCAACTGGCAAAATTGGAATCTCTGGACTTGAGTAGGAATGCACTTACGACATGTCCCGACAGTCTGGTCCAGTTGAGTCAGCTAAAAAGTCTTCACTTGTATGACAATCAATTAACATGGCTCCCTGATAATATTGACCAATTAGCTGAACTGGTGAGCCTCTTCGTGTTCCGCAATCAGTTGACAAAGTTGCCCGAAAGCCTTGGCAATTTAAGCAAACTAACCACACTCTTTATATCAGACAATCAGTTGACAAAGTTGCCCGAAAGCTTTGGCAATTTAAGCCGACTAGGAATTCTTTATATGGCAAGAAATCTGGTGAGATCTCTGCCCGAAAGTATCGGTCAACTCACTTATCTGGAATCGCTGAACATATCAGCCAACCAGTTGGCAAATCTGCCAGAAAGCATCGGCCATCTTAACAGGTTGCAAGACCTTGACTTATCAGACAATCAATTTACGACCTTGCCAGAAGGAATGCGCCGATTAGTGCAATTGGAAACACTTGATTTATCGGACAATCAAATCTCCCAACTTCCCGAATGGCTTTCACAATTACCTCGACTTTCCAAACTTTACCTACACGGGAACGAACTGCTTCGTCTGCCCTCGGAAATTTTGGGGCCGACACGAATCGAAATTGCTCAAAGGTCTCTATCTACGAGCAGCCGTAAACTAAAAGCCACGCTGCCGCCCGCCGATATTTTGGCTTTCTATTCTCGGTCGCAGGCCAATATGCGGCCTTTAAATGAGGCAAAATTGATTTTGTTAGGCAGAGGTTTCGCTGGCAAGACCTCGCTGGTCAACCGCCTGGTGCATGATGTATTTCAACCGGAGCAAAAAACCGAAGGCATCAAGATTACCGAGTGGGATTTTTCACTTTTTAAGCAAGAGCAAGTGCGGCTTAATGTTTGGGATTTTGGTGGACAGGAAATTATGCACGCCACCCATCAATTCTTCCTGACCCAGCGCAGTTTGTATTTGATAGTTATTAACGGGCGTGAGGGCGGAGAAGATGCCGACGCGGATTACTGGTTGAAATTAGTCGAAAGTTTTGGCGGTGATTCTCCGGTCATTGTAGTGCTCAACAAAATAAAAGAGCATCCCTTTTCTGTCAACGAAGACGGTTTGAAGCGTAAATTCCCCAATATTCGAGAGGTCATCAAAACCGATTGTCTGGACGGCACCGGCATCGAAGAATTGCGCCGCGCCATAGAGCGCGAAACCGACCGCCTGCCTCATTTGCGCGATGCCTTTCCCTCCAGTTGGTTTGCCATCAAAGAAGACCTTGCTACTACGAAGAAGAATTTTCTTTCATTCACTGGCTATCGTCGGAAATGTAGCCGATTAGGAGAAAAAGACGCTGTTTGGCAAAAGCAATTAGCGAGTTATCTGCATCGTTTAGGGATTGCTCTTAATTTCAGCGACGACCCTCGTTTAAATGATACTCATGTGCTCAATCCTCATTGGGTAACAAACGGCATCTATAAAATTCTTAATTCTCAACTATTAGAAGAGCAAAAGGGCGAAATCTCATTAGGAGATATAGCACGAATTCTTGATCCAAAAGAGTATCCCGCTTCAATGCACCGTTTTCTCATTGACCTGATGAAGAAATTCGATTTGTGCTTCAGCTATACCGATGATGAGTGCCATTATCTTATTCCCGACCTCCTGGATAAACAGGAGCCACCACAAGTTAAAGAGTTCGACGCCGCGCTCTGCTTAAACTTTCAATATCACTATCCTGTAGCCTTAGAAGGATTACTGCCTCGTTTTATTGTGCGCTCACATGAACACATCAATCCTAAAGGCCGGTGGCGTAGTGGCGCCATTTTACGATTTGAAGGCTGTCGCGCTCTGGTGCGGGCTGATATGCAGGAGCGTAAGGTTTTTGTTTCGGTTGACGGGCCAATGAGCCGCCGCAACCGGTTATTAGCCGTTATCCGTTCGCAATTTGAGTCTATCCATCAATCATTCAAAAACTTAGATGTGCAGGAATTGGTGCCTATTCCTCAATTTCCTGATGAAACTGTTTTATATGAAGAATTGCGAGTTTTTGAAGAAAACAGGGTTGATACATTTCCCAAAGTTGTCAATGGGAAGATGCAGATGATTTCAGTCGAGCAACTGCTCAATGGCGTAGATTTAGAAGGTTCAAGAAGAAGGGAAGATTTAATGGATAAGCATTTGGCGCCGACATCTGTATTTATTAGCTATTCTCACAAAGATGAAAGCTTACGTGAGGAATTGGAAACTCATCTATCCATTATGCGGCGCCAGAGTATTATCGATGTTTGGCACGACCGTAAAATTGGAGCAGGCGAAGAGTGGAAAAACCAAATTGACGTAAATTTAGAAAAAGCGGACATCATCTTATTGTTAATTAGTTCCGACTTCATCGCCTCAGACTATTGTTACGACCGAGAAATGATGCGCGCAATGGAACGACATGACAAGGGAGAAGCCATAGTCATTCCAGTTGTCTTGCGCGATTGTGACTGGCATGAGGCCCCTTTTGGCAAATTACAGGCATTGCCCAAAGATGGGAAAGCTGTCACCTTATGGAATGATAAAGACACTGCTTGGCGCAATGTTTCTGAAGGCATCAAGAAAAGAGTCGAAGAATTGCGGAAGAAACTGGGGCATCCACTTTAGGCAGCTAATCGCTTTATTAGAATTCGCCCGGCGAGCGTCCGGCTAAAATAATGGAGCAGGCGATGGTGGCATCAAGGCCGAGTTCTTCGCAGCGTTGCAGTAGCTCATCGCTTTCGGCTCCGGGGTTGAGCAAAACTTTTCTGATGCCTTTTTGCGCGACTTCTTCGATGACTTGCAGGCCCACTTCAGGAGCGACGTAAAAGCTGGCGATGTCCATGTCACCCGGCACCTCTAACACGGAACGATAGGCTTTGAGGCCTTCGATTTCACCCTGCGCAGGGTTGATCGGGAAAACTTCGTCACCGCGCTCTTTGTAGGCGCGCACCGCTTTATTGCCGTATTTATGGCGGCGGTTTGAAGCGCCGATGATAGCGATTTTCATAACAATCCTTTTCGATTAACCACAGAGAACACGAAGGGCACGGAGGAAAATGGAGTGAAAAGGAGATGTGCTAAGAAGCAAGGTTAAGCACAAATATCTCTTTATCGCTTCGCATTTCCAACTTCTTAACCTCTTCTTTGTGTCCTTTGTGTTCTCTGTGGTTAATCTCTTTTTTGACGGAAAGTGGCAAACGGGCTAAAATTTTAACAACCGTTATCGCACGGTAATGCAGGCCGGTTCAGGCAAATTCGCAATTTCGACGCCGCGCAAGGT
>DASWNL010000683.1:0-15224 GCA_036399215.1 Abditibacteriaceae bacterium | reverse complement strand
AGTCGCGTTTGATTTTAGCCCCCTTACCAAGGGGGTTGGGGGTTAAAGAACAAGTATTTGCCTGCCTTTTCTGTCAGGAACCATCACGTGGCGCCTACTGTCTAACGCTGCGCTATGCAGTTTGACCCTAAAAAACATCTCGCCTTAGCGGCGATTCTCTTTGGCGCTATAACGTTTAATAACGTAACGCTTCAGGCCGCGCCGCCTGTCTCCAAATCAGTCACTAAGCCTGCCCCCAAGTCTGCCACTTCTCAAGCGGTGCTTTCGCTCACCGGTTGGGAATATGAGTTCGATGGCGACGAACTGGAAGATTCCTGGAGTTGGACAGCGCAAATCGCGCCTTCAGCGACAACGTGGGAAGCGCGCGTGCCATTTCATTACCGTAACGCGCAAAATTATGCCCTGCTGCAACTCAAAGGGGCGGGCAAAGACTTAAGCCTCGCGTTTTGGCTTGTTGCTAACGGCAAAACCATGACCTGGGGCGAGACACCCACTACTCTTTCCGGTGCTAATCAAGCAGGTCAACTCACTATTCAGCGTTCGGCCTGGCAAGTGCGGGCTTTGTGGAATGGGCGCACGGTTTTAAGTGCTTTTGGCCCACCAAGCGGCGGTGAAATTGGCATAGCGACACGCGGGGCGAAAGTATCCGGCGAACGCTTGCAACCAACCGAACCTGTGGCAGCCCAAGACGATTTCATGCGCGCCGAAGGGCCAATGGGCGACGGCGTGCCGCAAGATGAAGCCGCCAGAAAGGTTGTGGTGGGCAAGCCGGTTATGTTGACCACACCACCAGATCCGCCCAAATCAGGTGAATGGCGCCCGCTGCGCGGCAGTTGGAAAACCAGCATGATGCTGGATTCGCGCATTCGCTTTGATTCGTCGCTTAATCCCAATCCTTTTGTGTATCGCGCCGAAAGCAAAGGCGCCGCGATAACTTCCATTGGCAAATGGTTTTGGAACGATTACAGCGTGGCCGTGGCCTTCAAGCCGATGCTCAAAAGCACCGGGGCGCCACTTGTAGCCGGTGTGGCCGCTTACGCGCAAGCCAATGGTCAAGCCGTGGTGGGCGAAGTGGATTTACGCAGCGGGCGCGCCGTTTTAAAGCAAGGCAATCAAGTTCTGGCACAGAGCGAGCGTTTCGCTTGCGCGCCCAATCAGTGGCACCGCTTGTTTCTCGAACCCGGCCCCGGCACGATTCGCTTGTTGGTAGACGGCATTGAGCGCGTGCGCGCTACACCCAAAAGTCTTAAAAGCTGGCACGAACAGCCCCTTGCACAAGGCGAAGCCCAACTGCGCGCTGAATTGGGCGAAGGCAATTATATAGATTTCGACGACGTAAACATCGCCGCGAACTACCCACTAAACGATGATTTCAAAAGTGCAACCGCTTATCGCTGGAAGAATGGAAACGGCAATTGGCAAGTATCTAATGGTGCCTTAACAAAAACCAACAATGGCGTGGGGCTGGGCATAACGGGTGCTATTCAACATGATGGCTTGCTCGAAGCCGGGTTCGCCCGTGAGCGTGCCGGAAAAAATAGTGGCCTTGCTTTCGCCATTCGCGATGCGAAAAACTATTTTCTGGCCCGTCAAACAATGACCGCTCTGGAATTGGTTGAAATTGCCGATGGTAAAGAGCGATTGCTGGCGCAAACCAAATTCCCTGGCGTATCCGGCCAGCCTTTTGGCGCGCATCCCTTAACCGTAGAATGGCAAAATGGAGCAATAAAAGCACGTCTTGGTTTTGCAAATGCGGCTCAATTTACCGCAACGGCAACCGTCAATGAAATCCCGGAAGGACGTGTCGGTGTGTGGGCCGATGGTGCGCCCGGCGCGGTTGCGACTTCGTTTCGTGTGCTTAGCGCGGCGCCCGGTTGGGGCGAGCCGCCGCTTCCGGCGCGTTTTCAAAAAGATCGCTTGATGCGCCACTGGGCCAGTAATGCCGGCGCGTGGAAGCGCGTCAATCCTGACCCAGATTTCTCCCATGTTTACTTTTACGTCCCAGAAGAAGCGCGCAAGAAAAATCCCGAACAAATCTGGATGCATACCGGCGACTTTTTCCGCGATGCCGAAGTTAGTGTGCCCCTACCCGACATGGCGCCCGGCGCTAAAATGACGCTGCACTTGCGCGAAAACTTCGAGGGCGTGCCGATTGTCCTGCCGCCGCATCTCAAGATGATTTTCCGTCCCGGACGCGGGCCTGAGACTCTGGCGGGTAACCAGAACATCACGAATAACGCCGCCAAACCGGACAAGATCACAATGAAAGTCCAGGCCTTGCAACCGGGCGGGGCGCATCTTGAAGTGGAACGAGTGGGCAACGAATGGCAATGGAAGCTGTTTGAAGGTGACAAACTTATCAAGACCGCTACGGCTCCCTATCAAAAGCCGGTTCCTGACAAAAAAAGCTACGTTTCGGCGGGAGCAGTGCGTTTTGTGCGGCGCCCGATTGGTGGTGGGCAGGTAGCGTTAAAAGTTACGCTCGATGGCAAAGTCTTGCTTGAAACTATTGCGCCGGAGAGCGCTGCCGGCTCGAAAGTGCTGATTCGCCTGCTCAACATTCAAAGCGGTTCTCAGCCCGAAGAAGAAGCTATTTTGCCACCTTCGCATTTTTGGTTTGAAAAAGCGCAGGCCGATACTTTGGCGCGTCTCGATTACACCTTTACCGGCGCACCCGTAGATTGGTTTGCGGGCCGAGGCCGTTGGGAAGTGGCCGAGCGCTGGACATGCCAGCCGCAATGGAGCTTTTTCCGGGGCTTCGATGACGTTGACCCGACTTTGTGGAGCCGATTTGCGCCCCAGGGCGACTTCACTCTCGAAGCCTACCTCGCCACGCCGATGGATCAAACGCGCGGCGAAAAAAGCCCGGTGGATTTGAACGTTACTGTCGGTGCTGATGGCCGCAATTTGAGTTCTGGCTATTCGTTCATCTTCGCGCCTAAAACCACGGCACCGCATTACATCCTGCGCGGCGACCAATTGGCACTCAAAACCGGGGCCGTCATGCCGCAAACCTTTGGCGGACAGCATCAGGATTGGTATTACGTGCGCATCGAACGCCGCCAGACGCCCGAAGGATTGCGCTTTCGTTGGACGGTCAACAATCAGGAGATTGCCGATTATCTCGATGACAAGCCGCTCGGCAACGCAGCAGGACGCATCGCGTTTTGGTCGCATAATTTCGATTTGTCCATCGCCCGTGTGCGCCTGTGGCACGATGGCTTGGAAAACACACCCGAAGAAGGCGCGGCGCCCATTGATGACACGCCAATCAAAAACGCTTTAGATGTCTGGACACCACGCCGCGATGGTTTGCTGGAAACTACAGCCCAAATCGAAGCCGTTTCTCCCGGTGAAACTTTAAAGGTCACAAACCCCAAAAGCGGCGGCGATTGGACGGTTTACGTGTCGCGCAAGCCGATTGATGTAAACAAGCGCCCAGTCTTGCAATTCTCGTATCGCTTGCCGCAGGGTGTGTTCCTCAACTTGTATGCGAAAATCGGAGGCCGCTGGCGCGAAATCGCTTTCAACGGCGACAACACGTTTGGCGGTCTGACCAAAAACGAAGTGCCGCCGGATACCTCAATACGCCTGGGCCAAATCGAAAACGTGCGCGCTGATAACCAGTGGCATGAAGCGCGTTTCGATTTGAAAAAAGCCTTGCTATACAACGGTCTAACGGAGTTGCAAATCGAAGCCTTAGCTTTTGCCGCGCCTGAACGAGGTTACTTGCGCGCGGGCCTCGGCGGCAACCATCAGGGCGCCACATATTGGATACGAGATTTTCAGATGCCGCTCACTTCAACCAACACGGCGACAGTGGCTGCGCTAAAACAGCCATAATAAAGCGTCCATAAGATTTTGCGAAAAGGCTCGTCCCGTTTCAAAACGGGAGGAGCCTTTTTATTTGGTCTGGGGCTGTTGCGAACTTTCCGCGTTGCCTTACTCTCCAACTGCCCGATGCCCGATAAAACCAACGCCCCGGCTTTACCTGCTGTTATCGAAAAACCGCGCCTTAAACCACGTCCTCAGTGGGAGGGCGCCGAAAAACGCTTTCTTGTTCTTTCACTATTGTTGATTGCACTGTTTTGCAGCAGCCTGGCGTGGTGGGGGCGTCTCAACGAACTACCCACTTATCATATTCCTACCCCTGCTCCGCCGTCACCAAACGCCTACGATACTCACGTTCAGGCCACATTTTTGATGGCGCCGGTGCTAAAACCGGCGGTAGATGCAATTCTTGATAACGAAAAAATCGAGGGCCTTCAAGAACGGGCTAAACGCTACTCTTTGAGGCGCAAGGAAGCGTGGCTGAGGCAAAATGCCGGTGCGTTAAACATGATGCGGCAGGGTTTGAAACAGCCCTATCAGCAACCCGCCTTGCGCTCGTGGTCGGCGTTGCTGCCTTATCTGTCGCGCTTCCGCGAATTGGCGCGGCGTTTGGTCGTCGAAAGCAAGGCGCACGCCCTGCGCGGCGACTATGACGCGGCGGCTCATAGCGCCTTGGATGCGGTTCACTTCGGCCATCAAATTCCGCGTGGCGGGCCATCTATTACAGGGATGGTAGGGCAGGCCATTCAAAACATTGGTCGCAACCAACTGCTTGATGTGTTGCCGCATCTGAGCGCCCCCGAATGCAAGCAGGCAGCGCGGCGCCTGGAGCAGATTCGCGCCTTGAATGTGCCTTATGCCGATATTTTGCGCGAAGAAAAGTGGGGCGGGCAGGCCAGTTACATAGAAATTATGAAAAAGCCGGATTGGGCTACACAGTTCAGCGCCGTCACCGGCAATGCGCCCGATTTCTGGCAAGCCTGGCGCTTTCGTCTGGCCGGGAAGCGCCGCGTGCTGGAAAACTATACGAATTACATGGACAAATCTATCGCCGAAGCGCGCAAGCCTTATAGCAAAGCGCGAGAAGTGCCCCTACCGGATGATCCAGTTAGTCAAGTCATGACACCCATCTTTAGCAACGGGCGCTTCACCTTCGCCCGTAGCGAAACCGGCTCGGCTCTGGCTTTAGTCGCCTTAGCTTTGCGCGCTTATCGTCTTGAAAAGGGCGCTTATCCCACTTCTCTTTCGGCTTTAGTGCCCAATTATTTAAAAGTCATACCACTCGATGGCTTTGGCAGCAGCGAAACCCTGCGCTACCAAAAACAAGGCGCCGGTTATAAATTGTGGAGCATCGGCCCCGATAAGCAGGACAACAAGGGCGCACCGCTACGACAAGCCGCCAAAGGCAGTTACTACGATGACGATGCCGCTGCATCACCGCGCTATTTCGATGCCCAGGGCGATTGGGTTTTGCAGTTCTAAACTGCCCCTAACTTCGGCGCCCCTTGCCTCAAAGGGTTAGAATTGATGCAGAGAACACCTTTCTCAATTTTGCATTCTCAATTTTGCATTCTCAATTCTCAATTCCTATGGCCTGGTTTTCCGATCTTGATTTACATCTTTTTGCCGAAGGCACGCATGAACGGGTTTATGAGCGCATGGGCGCGCATTTAGCCACCATAAACGGGCAAAAGGGTGTGCATTTCGCGGTCTGGGCGCCCAATGCGCGCGCCGTTTGGCTGATGGGCGAATTTAATGGCTGGAATCAGTCCAGCCACCCGCTAAACGCCAACCCCTCCGGCATTTGGACGCTGTTTATGCCGGGGTTGGAAGAACACTCGGTTTATAAATATCGGGTGCAGGGCGCGAGCGGCGAAAGCTACGACAAAGCCGACCCTTACGGCTTTGCCATGGAGCAGCGCCCGCGCACCGCTTCGGTTGTCACCAATCTTGATTCTTACCAGTGGAACGACGCCGACTGGATAAGCAATCGCCCCGTCAAACAAGCCTTTGATCAACCGCTTTCGGTTTATGAAGTGCATCTCGGTTCATGGCGCAAAAAGCCCGATGAAGAATGGGGTTCGCGCTATCTAACCTACCGCGAATTCGCTGATGAACTGATTCCTTATGTCAAGCAGATGGGTTTTACTCACATCGAACTGCTGCCGATTACCGAGCATCCACTTGATGCCTCGTGGGGTTATCAGGTGATGGGCTTTTATGCCGCCACCAGCCGTTTCGGCACGCCACAGGAATTGATGTATTTTATTGATCAGTGCCATCAAAACGACATTGGCGTGATTCTCGACTGGGTGCCGGCGCACTTTCCTAAAGACGGTTCGGGCCTGAACTACTTCGACGGCACGCACTTGTATTCGCACGCCGACCCACGCCAGGGCGAACACGTAGATTGGGGCACGCTGATCTTCAATTACGACCGCAATGAAGTGCGCTCATTTTTATTGAGCAATGCGATGTTCTGGCTCGAAAAGTTTCACTTTGATGGCTTGCGTGTGGATGCCGTCGCTTCGATGCTTTACCTCAATTATTCGCGGGAAGATAGCGACTGGGTGCCCAATATTTATGGCGGGCATGAAAACCTCGGCGCCATTTCGTTTTTGCGCAAGGTGAATGAAGCCGTGCATGGCGTCTTCCCCGGCGCCCTGACTATCGCCGAAGAATCTACCTCGTGGCCGATGGTAACTATGCCGACCTATTTAGGCGGTCTGGGCTTTAGCATGAAGTGGAACATGGGCTGGATGAACGACAGCCTGCACTACATGGAATATGAGCCGATTCATCGTCGCTGGCATCAGAGCGAAATGACTTTCAGCCTGATTTACGCTTTCAGCGAGAACTTCGTTTTGCCGCTTTCGCACGATGAAGTGGTGCATCTTAAAGGCTCGTTACTTAATAAAATGCCGGGCGACGAATGGCAAAAGTTCGCCAACCTGCGTGCTTATCTGGCCTTCATGTGGGCGCATCCCGGCAAGAAACTATTATTCATGGGCGGCGAAATCGCCCAGTGGCAGGAGTGGGCTTTTGAAGGCAGCATCGAATGGGATGCTCTTGTCGCGCCGGGCCATCAAGGTGTGCAGAGTTTGGTCAGTGAACTAAACCGCTTATTAAAAAGCGAAGCCGCGCTGCATGAAGAAGACTTTCATCACAACGGTTTTGAATGGATTGACGGCAGCGATGTTGAAGGCAGCGTTTTAGCTTTTATGCGCCACGCCAAAGACAAGCGAGAATCCGTTGTAATCATCAACCATTTCACGCCGATTGTGCGCCAGGGCTATCGCATCGGCGTGCCGCAGGTGGGCTTTTATCAAGAGATTCTCAATACGGATTCCTCGCTTTACTGGGGCAGCAACGCCGGTAACAACGGCGGCGTGCAGGCCGAAGAAACGCCCTGGCACGGACAGCCTTATTCGATTGTCGTCACATTGCCGCCTTTAGCGACTTTGCTATTCAAAAAACAAGAAAATTAACCACAGAGGCACAAAAAACACAAAGGAAACACAAAGAGATTTAAAAGAGTATCTATCCTTATGCTCTATCCCTTCGTTCTTTTCTCTGTGCCTCTGTGGTTAAACAAATTACGGCAAGGCAAACGCTTCAAAAGTATCGCCCTTGCGCGTGCCGATTTTGCCGCCGCCGCCTGCCGCAATGACCACATATTGCTTGCCATTGACTTGATATGTTGCCGGACACGCATAACCGCCTGCCGGTAATTGCCCTTCCCACAGAATCTTCCCGGTTGCGCTATCGAAGGCGCGGAATTTCTCGTCGCGAGTGGAAGCGATAAATACCAGACCTCCGGCTGTGGCAATGGCGCCACCAAAGCTTTCGCTGCCTGTTGTTTTGTCTTGCAGTTCGGGATAAAAGCCTAAAGGAACTTGCCAGGCGAAGGTGCCTTTATTCAAGTCAACCGCCACAAGGGTGCCCCAGGGCGGTTTGACGGCAGGGTAACCGTCTTTATCCTTCAACCAATCGTAACCACCGAAGGCGTAATTGTTTCCACTGAGGTTTAAGCGCACAATGCAGGGAATGTTGTTGACGTTCACAAATAAAAGGCCGCTTGTCGGGTCATAAGCCGCGCCGGACCACGTCGCGCCGCCATGATAGCCCGGCGCAGCTATGGTGCCTTCCAAACTCGGTGGCTGTCGCCACTGCCCCAGGCGCCACTTGTTTTTCTTGATGCGCTCGCGAATTTCCTGAGCCGCTTCGGGTGTGCGCGTGGTTAAGTTTTCCTCGCTGACAAACTGCGGTATAAGTGAAGGTGGTGCAAGAGGCATCGGTTGTGTGGGCGAGGCTTTTTCGCCGGGCACATCTGAAGGCGGCGCCGCTTTTTCGATGATGGGAAACAGTGATTGGCCGGTTTTGCGGTCAAAAACAAAAATAAAGCCGGTTTTGGTGGGCAAAGCCACGGCTTCTTTGCCTTTCACGGTGCAAAGCACCGGCGGGCACGGATTGTCGTGATCCCATAAATCGTGATGCACAGTTTGATAATGCCACAGGCGCTTGCCGGTGCGCGCATCAAGAGCAATCAAGCAATTGGCAAACAAATTATCGCCATGCCGGTCGGCCCCATAAAAGTCCGCGCCTGCCGAACCTGTGGCAGCGAAGACGATGCCGTTTTTGGCATCCACCGAATAGCCGCCCCAGGCATTGGCGCCAGTTCGCTCTTTCCAACTGCCTTCGGCCCAGGTGTGATTGCCCCATTCGTATGGTTTGGGCACGGTATGAAAGCGCCACACTTCGCGACCGGTGCGGGCGTCAAAAGCGCGCACATCGCCCGGCGCGCCGGATATGCCTTCACTGACATGAACCGGCACAATGACCAGGTTTTCAAAAACCGACGGCGCCGAACTGCAACCGTAAAAAGTGCGTGATAAATCGCGCTCATAACCATCGCGCAAGTTAAGCGTGCCGCCTTTGGCGAACTTGGGGTCAAGCATTCCGGTGCGCGCATCAAGCGAAATGACGCGGCCATCTTCCAGTCCAGCGAAGATGCGCTCTTTTTGCCCATCGCTCCAATAGGCCACGCCCCTGTTGACGCCGCCGCCTTTGGACTCATGCGACCAAATCTGTTTGCCGGTTGCGGCATCAAGGGCCACAATGCGAACGCTGGCTGTTGTTAAATACATTACGCCTTTAACAACAATCGGCGTGCATTGAATGCTGTTGCCGCTGTCGCCAGTGCGAAACGTCCATGACGGCTTGAGTTTGGCGACATTGCTTTTGTTGATTTGCTTGAGATTAGAAAAACGCGTGCGGCCCGCATCGTTGCCGACATGGCGCCAATCCTGGCTGGTTTTAGCATTGATAACAGGCCAGGTTGCAGAGGTGGTTATTGGCTGGTTGCTACTGCCGCCAACCGTGCCTTCAGCACCGGCGGCGTAACTTATAGAGTGAAAGGTGGGAATGACAAGCGAAGAACAAGCGAAAAGAAAAAAACGATTCATTGCGTGGCAGTGTGCCATGAACATGAGCCTGGATTCAAATTCTCTTTCATTTCTTCCGATTGTCAGCGCCGCTTAGAATTAAACCGAACCTTTTCTATTTCTATAGCGTTTCTCCTTTAGCTTTTTATAGACAGGTTTGCCACACTGATTCTTATGCTGAAAAAATATCTTCTCAGTGCTTTGATAGCACTTGGCTTTTTGCATTCTGCTGTCCCAGCAGAGGCTGCTCCTAAACAAACTCAAAGCGAAACTGAAAAAGCCATTTGCGCGGTCTGCGGGCCGCGTGAAGGCGCGCACTTTGAAGAAGTCAAAGCGCGCGCCACGCTCAAAGGCCGCGAATATGTTTTTTGTGCCACTGGATGCAAAATTGAATTCTTAAAAAATCCAACAGAGTTTTTGGAAACCGGCGAAGGCAAACCGGCGCCTGCATTCACTTTGCGCGACCTCAAGAAGAAAAGCGTGTCGCTGAATGATTTCAAAGGCCGTGTGCTCTTAATTGACTTCTGGGGCACCTGGTGCAAGCCGTGCGTGGCCGCTTTGCCGCAACTGCAAAAGTGGCATCAGGAACTACAAGGGCGTGGCTTAACCGTGCTGGGTTTAGCTATTGATGAAGACCCAAAGCTGGTAGCGCGCACAACAACTAAAGTGACCTATCCGCAACTTCTGGCGACTTCTAAGGTATGGCAGGATTACAAAATATCCACGCTTCCAGCCTTAGTTCTGGTGGGCCGCGACGGCAAAGTTGTGCAGCGCTTCGGCGCGAAAAGCGAACACAAAGATATTCAAGCCGCCATTGAAAAAGAGCTTGCCAAACCAGCGCCCCGATGAATCTAAAAGCCATTAAACGCAGTGCCTTACTAAGTGTCTTGCTGGCACAAAGTATTTGCCTGGCGCAAGAAACGGATATTGCAACCTGCCTTTCAACAGCACCGGATGCTCTCCGCGTTGAATACGGCGGCAAAACCTATCTATTGCGCGACCAAGCGTGCAAAACCTTGTTTGAAGCCGACCCCGAACGCTACTCGCAACTGTTCGATGCCTTGTTGGAAGAAAATGACAAAGGCTCATCAAAACCGCAAACGCCTCAACCAAAAGCTTCTGAAAGCGCTTCGCTTGTGCCTTCGTGACCGGGCTGACCCGGTGAGGGCACAGCCGTCCGGGGGACGGCAGATAACAATCCACTACGCTGGTCACTATCGCAGCGTTATGTCGCCAATCAGATCCAGCGCGCCAAATATCGCACGGTTTTAACGCGACAGATTAATTCTGATGTGCGCCTTGGCCTGGAATATAATTCCGGCGCGAGCGAAGTGAACTTTGTCGGCAACTGGCGCGCGTTGCGCGAAACCAAAACTCGTCCCGCCTTGATTTTTGGCACCAGTTCAGACCGCATCGGCACGCCTTACGGGCAAGCTTACTTTGCAACACTCAGCAAAAGTTTGCAGCCACAACTCGGCGTGCCTCTGGCTCCTTATGTGGGCCTGAGTTACAGCGGTTTTGAAGACCGCGTTTTGTTTCCCTGGGGTCTTAATGCTTCTTTCGGGCAACATTGGAATGGCGGAATTATTCACGATGGCGTGCGCTCGCATTTAGCCGCCACTTACAGTTGGCAGCGTTACAGCGCCACACTTTTGGGTGTTGGCAATATAAGTGGTGGGCGCGACCTTGGTGTTAATTTCAGCGTAAGTTTTTAGCGCCTTTTATACTGCTTGGCGTGACCAAACCACAAGATTACTGGGTGCGCCATGAACATGGCACCGACCGCATAGCGCCCGACGAGGCCCGCACTTTACAGCGTTTGCCGGTTTACGCCGTTCTCGATCATATTCGCTCAGCGCATAATGTCGGCGCCGCTTTTCGCACCAGTGATGGCGCCGGTATCGGCGAGCTTTTGCTGTGCGGTTATACACCCTGCCCGCCACATCGCCATCTTTCTAAAACCGCTTTTGGCGCCGTTGAAGTGGTGCCCTGGCAGCATTGCGAGACAACGCAAGACGCACTTGATATTGTGCGCGCACGCGGCTGCCAGATTCTCGCTTTGGAATTCAACGAGCGCAGCGTGCCGTTATGGGAATTCGATTTAAAGTTTCCACTTGCATTAGTTTTCGGCAACGAAGTGGAAGGATTAAGCGAAGCAACGATGGAACGCTGCGATGCGGTTGTCCATCTGCCGATGCGTGGCCTGAAAAACTCGCTCAACGTCAGCGTGGCCTTTGGCATCACCGCTTATGAAGTTTTGCGACGCTACGAGCTACAACAGCAATCACAAAAGAATGAATAAGAAAAGCATCGAAGCCTTAGACAACACAGCGAAAAGCTTGGCCGAGCAGGAGCAGTGGCAAGAGGCGGCGCACACCTTAGCACGTGCTGCTAAGGCAGCGCCACAGGATGTTTGGCGCTGGAAGCTGATTACCGAATGGCACTTGCGCAGCGGCGACCCCAAAGCGGCGGTTTGCGGCTTGGAACAGGCACTGAAACTCAACCAAACGGCTACCCAAAGCGTGCGCATCGAGTTGTGGTTAGCTTTGGCCGAAGCATATCTCAGCGCACAAAATTGGAAGGCTGGCGCCGAGGCTTGCAGTGAAATTTTACGCCTTGATTCACGTCATCACTCTGCGCTTGAGTTGCTGGCGACCGTCCATTTACAAACCAACGAATTAGAAAATGCAGTCGACGTGATGGAACAACTGTTGGCGATTTCGCCGCGCGACCCATTGCATCGCTTGAAGCTTGCCACGCTTTTGCAGTTGCAGGGCAAACTTGGCGAAGCCTCGCTGGAGTTTCAGCGCGTTTTGGAACTGTATCCCGGAATGCCCTTTACCGAGGATGCTTCCGAAGCAGTAGATGCACTTGACCGCTTGCAAACACAGCAGATTTTGATGCTGGCGGCAGAGCAAAACAGCTTTCGCTTGCACCTTGAACGGCACTTCGACCGCGCTTTATTGGAAAGCGGCTTTTATCTTTCTGAAAACGGACGTGAATCGCTGCGTCACATGGTCGCCGATGTGAATACGGACACGGTATCGGCTCCGCCGCGCTTTCATTAACCCCATGAAACTATGGAAATGTGGCCGGTTTTTGCTGCCTCTGGGCGCGAAAACTTATGTGATGGGTATTGTTAATGTCACCCCCGATTCGTTTTCGGGAGATGGCGTTTTTGATTTATCACAGGCTGTTGACAGGGCGTTGCAAATGGCCGATGACGGCGCCGATATTTTAGATATTGGCGGCGAAAGCACGCGTCCCGGCGCAGCCAAAGTGGACGTGAATGAAGAGTTACGGCGTGTTGTTCCTCTTATCGAAAAGCTGGCGCCGCAACTAAAAACTCCGCTTTCTGTTGATACCACCAAAGCGCCAGTCGCCCGCGCCGCACTGGAGGCGGGCGCTGATATTATCAACGATATATCCGGCGCCACTTTTGACGAGCAAATGCTGCCAACTGTAGCCGAAAGAGACTGTGGCCTAATCTTAATGCATCTGCGCGGCACGCCACAAACAATGCAATGGAGCCAGGCGGCAGTCAGCAGTCAGCGGTCGGCAGACGGCAGGCGGCAGGAAGCAGAGAATGTTATTTCGGAAATTCTCGGCTTCTGGCAAAGTCGCGTTCAGGCCGCGCAGGACGCTGGTATCGCCCGCGAGCGAATCGCTTTAGATGCCGGTTTTGGTTTTGGTAAATCGCTTGACGAAAACTTAGAAATCCTTCGGAGAGGCCGCGAACTGGCCGCTTTTGGCTTTCCCACTTTATCGGCCACCAGCCGCAAATCTACCATCGGCAAAATTTTAGATAATGCACCTGTTGAAGAGCGCCTTTTTGGCACGGCGGCAACTATTGCTTTAGCCATTGCCAATGGTGCCGACATGGTGCGCGTGCATGATGTCAAAGAGATGGCACAGGTGGCGCAAATGGCCGATGCCGTAGTGCGAACCACGACATTAGCAGGGATGAACACGGATAAAAGAGAAGCTTACTGAATCTGAAACTCCCTACTTTTATTTATCTCGTTAATCTGTGCTTATCCGTGTTCGACTGTGGCTAATCCCTCCGTCTGTGGTTAAATCTCTTTCAGCATGGATCGAATTCTTTTACAGGGCCTCACCTTTTTTGGCCGTCATGGCTGTCATGCGGCAGAAAATGAACTGGGGCAAAAGTTCATTGTAGATATTACGCTCGACTGCGATTTGCGCGCGGCGGGTCAGTCCGATGCTCTGGACGACACATTGAATTACATCGCCATTTACGAAGCGGCAAAGAGCATCGTCGAAGGCGAACCGGCCAAGTTGCTGGAACACATTGCCGAGAAGATTGCGACTGCTTCTCTGGAACACCAGATTGTTCAAAGCGTAACGGTTCGTATTCGCAAGCCGCATATCGCCCTGCCCGTCGCGCTTGAATTTCTTGGTGTCGAAATTACGCGGCAACGCGATTGAGCGGCACCGCCACTAAAATGAATTCTGTAACAGCTTATCTGGCATTGGGCAGCAACCAGGGCGACCGCGTGGCGAATTTACGAAAGGCGTGCAAGTTGCTCGAATATCATCCTGAAATCAAAGTAGAGGCGCGCTCGAAGATATACGAAACGCAGAGTGTGGAAGGCGGCGGCGTGCAGGATTTTCTCAACGCTGCCGTGCGCATCGAAACCACACTTTCGCCCGTTGCGCTTCTGGCTATGATTCAGGCGATTGAATCGGCTTTTGGCCGCTTGCCTGAACAAAAAAGTCGGGGCGGCGCCCGCGCGATGGACGTTGATATTTTGCTGTTTGGCGACTTGGAAGTAAACGAAGATGATTTAACGATTCCGCACCCGCGCGCCCTGCGCCGCGCTTTTATGATTAAACCACTGGCCGATGTGCTAAACGATGGCTGGGTGCGCGAATCGAAGGAAGAATGGTAGGAAACTATGCTGCGAACGATGTGCAAGGGCAAAATTCATCGCGCAACGGTCACTGATGCGAATCTTAATTACGTTGGCTCATTGACGGTTGATGTGGATCTGCTCGAACGCGCCGATATTTTTGCCTATGAGCAGGTGCAGGTCGTAAACGTAAACAACGGCGCGCGCCTTGTCACTTATGCCATTCCTGGCCCGCGTGGCAGCGGCATGATGTGTCTTAATGGGGCTGCCGCGCGTTTGGGTCAGCAGGGCGATATTATAATTGTCATCGCCTATGGCCAGATGAGCGATGCCGAGGCGCGCTCTTTGCGCCCGCGCGTGGTTTTGGTAGATGAAAAGAATCGCCCAACCGAAACGCAAGATGCACCGCCGCCTTTTGCTGATGATAGCGCTTTTGACGATGATGAGTTGGCGCTTTTAATTTCGTAATTTAACCACAGAGAACACGGAGGACACAGAGAAGACCAGGAAACTGAAAAACTGAGTAATAGGAAATGGACTATAACCCTCAGTCACTTAGTCCCTGTCACTTGCTTTGCTCAAAATTCTCTGTGTTCTCTGTGCCCTCTGTGGTTAATTAACCGTTATGTCTTTTGAACTGCCGCTTTTTCCTTTGAACGTCGTGCTGTTTCCCGGCATGATGCTGCCGCTGCATATCTTCGAGCCGCGTTATCAACTGATGATAAACCGTTGCCTGGAAACCGACAAAACTTTCGGTGTTACGTTGATTGCCGAAGGCGAAGAAGGGCAGCCAAATACGGTGCCCTCCCTGGTTGGCACATCAGCGGAAATTCTTGAAAGCACGCCGTTTCCCGATGGCCGCATGAATCTGCAAACCATCGGTCGCCGCCGTTTTCGCGTGCTTTCGGTGCGTGAAGAAGACGATTATTTAATTGGTCTGGTGGAATGGCTGGACGATATAGAAACTGAACGAGCTGTGCCCGCCTATACCATCAAAGTGCGCGCACTTCTGGAGCGCTACCTCAAATTACTAACGCTAAACGCCAAAGTAACGGGTTTAGATGTAACCTCAGTT
>DASWNL010000682.1:0-2693 GCA_036399215.1 Abditibacteriaceae bacterium | reverse complement strand
AAGAAGCGCCTGACATTCCTACACCTCTTTCCGAACTTCATCCCTGATTCCAAATGCGCCGTGCGTTTTCCAGTTGTTCGGCTACGCGCGATGGCGCTGTGCCGCCGTAGCTGCCACGCGCTTCGACACTGGCTTCGACCGTTGCGGCATCGGTTACGTCATCACCAAAGCGATGATCTAACGATTGCCATTCGGCATAAATTAACTGGTCGAGACTGCGCCCTTTTTCTTCGCAGTATTTGATGACGCGACCAACGACTTCGTGAGCTTCGCGGAAGGGCACGCCGTGCCTGACTAAGTAATCGGCAATATCCGTTGCCGTGGAAAAGCCACCGCCCGCTGCCTCTTGCATGGCTTGGGTATGAAAGGTCACGGATTCGATTACGCCGCGCGCGATTTGCAGGCTGGCGATAACGGTTTCAAAGGCATCAAAGAGTGGCTCTTTGTCTTCTTGCAGGTCGCGGTTGTAAGTTAGGGGCAAGCCTTTGACAATAACTAACAGCGCGTTTAAATCACCGATAACGCGCCCGCTTTTGCCCCTGATTAATTCCATTGAATCGGGGTTTTTCTTTTGCGGCATGATGGAAGAGCCGGTTGAAAAGCGGTCGTCTAAAGTGACAAAGCCCCATTCCGAGGCGCTCCACAAGATGAACTCTTCGGCCAGGCGCGAGAGGTGCAAGGCAATCAAAGTTAAAGCCGACACGCTTTCAATCATGTGGTCGCGGTCGGCTACGGTGTCCATCGAGTTTTCCGATACGGCGCTAAAGCCCAATTCGCGCGCTACGAAATGGCGGTCAATGGGAAAAGTGGTGCCGGCCATAGCCGCCGCGCCAAGCGGCAAAACATCGTTGCGCTGCGCCGCTTCGCCCAGGCGTTCCCCGTCGCGTTGCAGCATCCAGAAGTAAGCCAGCAGATGATGGGCGAGCAAGACAGGCTGGGCGCGTTGCAGGTGGGTGTAACCCGGCAGAATCGTGTTTAGATGTTCTCCGGCGCGCTCTAAAATGGCTTCTTGCAAATCGTGCACGGCGCGTTGTGCCTGATTCAAGGCGTCTTTAAGGTAAAGGCGCACATCGAGGGCAATCTGGTCATTGCGCGAGCGACCCGTATGCAACTTGCCGGCAACCGCGCCGATGCGTTGTGTGAGGTGGCGTTCAACAAATGAATGAATGTCTTCGTCCGGGGCACCTTCAAAGGTGAGTTTCCCTTCCATAAGGTCATCGCCGATGGTGCGCAGCCCTTCGATGATTCGCACTCCGTCTACTTCGGGGATGACACCGGCGCGCGCCAGCATTTGAGCGTGCGCGATGGAGCCGCGAATGTCATACTGCCACAGGCGCGCGTCAATGGGCAGCGAAGTTGAAAAGCGAGCCATCGCTTCATCCGGCGCCTGCGAAAAACGCCCGCCCCATAAAGCATTATTTTCGGCTTTGTTTTCAGAATTGTTTTCATTGTTCATGGCGACTTTATTTTAACAATCGCTGTCTTGTGCTTCGCGTTTTTTCTCTTATCGCGCCGCAAGGCGCTTTTGTCATGCCCTGACCAAATTATCTGGCAGGGCTTTTTTATCGGGAGGTGAGGCGGACTCATGGCCAACGAGGAATTTACTTTACACGAACAACTGCGTGCGGCTTTACGCGTGCCGATGGCATCGGGCGGCGATTTAGCGATGACGGCAGCAATGCGTGGCAAGCACCACGCTGACATTGCTGAAGCCATGACGCGCCTGAGCAACCCCGAAGCACTGGGCGTTTTTAACTGGCTGGATAACGAGCGCGCCGCTGCGGTTTTACCCGAACTCGAACCCGATACACGCAGTTATTTAGTAGACAACGCGCCGGCGGGGCGCATCGCCGATCTGCTCGATTTGCTGCCGATGGACGATGCGGCAGATGTGGTCGCCGAAGCTGCCGAAGATGACCCGGAACAAGCCGAAGAACTGCTGGATGAACTGGCTGAACGTGCCCCTGAAGACGCCGCCGAGGTGCGGGAGCTTCTGGAATACGGTGAATACAGCGCCGGTCGTTTGATGACCGACAATTTCGTGCGCCTTTTGCCTGCCATGACGGTGGAAGAAGCCTTTGCCGCCGTGCGTGCCGCTGACCCGGAAGTCGAAACCCTGACCGAACTTTATGTCGTTGACAAAATCAATCCTGATGATCTGACCAAGCCGCAGCAAGATGAAACATTGCTGGGCGTGATTCCTTTGCGCCGCCTGGTGCGTGCCCGCTCTGAGCAAACCATTCATGACATCATGATCGGCGAACCGCTGACGGTGAGCGTGGATGCTGACCAGGAAGAAGTGGCGCGCATCTTCGCCAAGTATTCGTTTTTGGCTGTGCCCGTTGTTGACCGCAAAGGTTTTTTGGCCGGCATCATTACGATGGACGACATTCTGCATGTTTTGCAGGAGGAACAAAGCGAAGACATGCTGGCTTTAGGCGCTGTTGCGGCGAGAGACATAGAAACGCCTTATCTTTCACAAAAGATTTCTGATACCGTCAAGCAGCGCATCGGTTGGCTGCTTTTGCTGTTTGTCGCCTCGCTATTCACCGGCGCCGTGTCGCGCCACTTTGAAGGTCTGGTTTCAAAGTTAGCAGTTTTATCTATCTTTATTCCGCTGCTTATCGGCACCGGAGGCAACGCCGGTTCACAGGCGGTTATGACCGTGACGCGCGCTCTGGCTTTGGGTGAAG
>DASWNL010000681.1:0-7394 GCA_036399215.1 Abditibacteriaceae bacterium | reverse complement strand
CCCAAGACTGCTGCGCCTAAAAGCGCCGCGTCAGTTAAAACCCGCACGAACTGCAACGCGAAAATTTGCAGCGCATCCGGTTTTTGCTGTGCTTTTATGGCCTCACCAATTGGCCTTGCTGCTGCCGCGAAGCCGTAATTATCCAAAGCCCACCATAGCCACAAAAACCACAGCGTTCCGGCCAGCAAAACAAGCGGTTTGAGATTCCAACGCGTGGCCTGCACGATGAATTGCACCACGCCAACCACATAAAGTGCTGTTGTTGCAATGAACGCGACGGCAGCGACTATGGCGTTGGGTAGGGGCAAATAAGGCGAGCCAAGTTGCAATGCAAAAAGCAGTGCCAACCATGGCCAGGGCGATTCCCGTCCGGTTTTTTTTGCGGCGGTTTGCTCTTCGGGCAATTCTATTTGAATAGCGGCTTCATCAACGGACACCCTGCGATTTTATCGCAAACAGGGATGAATTGCTTTTTAGCGCCCGCGTTTCTTGCCGCCCGAACGCCCAAATTTGCCGCCACCTGAAGGAATACCGCGCGGTTTAGAACGCGACGCGGGGCGAGAACCACCGCGTGCTGATTGCGAACCGCGTGTTTTGTGTTCCTGGCGAGACTGCTGTATGCTTCTGTGCTCTGGCTCGCGCCCTGTTTCTTCTGCATCCTCGTTAGGCGTCCACGGGCCTTCAAGCAACTCTTGCAACTGTTTTAATGTATCTGCGCGCACAGCACCGCGTTCTCCTCGCGCCACGACAAAACGCAGAGGCCGATCAAGCCGGGGCACATCTCGTTCATCCAGAGTGCGCGCCAACTTTTCGGGCAGGCGTAAGCATGCCACGCCTACAACTTGCGCATCGCCTTCTTCGATGTCGTATTCGAGTTCTACTTCGCGCCCCGCTACCAAAACTTTGTCGGGTAGGGCACGAAGCTTTTTGCGCTGGACGGGCGGCACAAAGTCGTCGAGAGTAATGGACAATTTGGCATTGCGAAAAGCCAGCAGCGAATTGATACCTTGCTCATCGAGTTGCTGCTTATAGTGAGCGGCTAACTCGGCAAAACCTAAACGCGGCGTTTGTCCACCTGAACGGCGATATAGTTCGCGGATTTCGTCAACTACATGGCGGTTTTTGGTCAAAGCCATGTGCTGCGCTTCAAAGCGGGCCAAGGCTTCGGCTAATGTTTGCCGTGCCATGTCGACCAGTTCAGCAGGGAACTGTTTGACAGGTTGGCTTTCACGGTCAAGGATAAAGCCGAAATACTCCGTGACGCGATTTAAAAGCAGCGGCGCATTCGGTCGGCGACCATCGTAAACGAACTGCGCCACACCGCGTTTAGCAAAGCGGCGCAGGGCGGAAAACGGCAGTTGTGTGCCTTCGATAAAAGCGCGCGGAATTCCATGACGGTCGGCGAAAAAGCTAAGGTTTCCCGCGATGGCTCCCCATCCACCGCAGACACTGGTTTTTGAAATGCGCGCTTCCTGACCGTCGGCGGTCTTTTCATCAATTACCAAGTCGAAAGGCATGAACTGAGCCAGCAGATCGGTGAAGTTTTGCAAAACCTTGGCATCGGCGAGCGGCATCTGCTTGGGCAACGGCAAGTTCACGCTACGAAATAAACAAGACGACGCCAAAGCCGCGTCTTCAATGGATTTCACCAAAACGCCGCGCTCCTCGGCCCATTCATTGACGGTTTTTGTATCAAAGAGATGGCGAGGCAGGCCATGCACCTCGCCTATGTAACCAGCCTTAGCAAAGGCTTCTGCATACAAATTGTAAGAAGTGAGATGATCGCTGCCAGGCACAACCAAACCGCGCAAGTCGCGCTCTTCCCTTGTCATGCGATGCAGGCTTTCAATTGAACTCATGATGGCTAAATAGGGAATTAATGCATTGTCCGCATTAACTACCAATTCAGCCCAGGGGCGGTCAACCGGCAGGGCTTCGACGGCTTTACCGTAAGTGGAAAGTCGCCCCTCTTCGTTGATGATGCCCCGCTTTTGCAGGTTGGAATAAGCGCGCCGATAAGCATAGCGATTGAGAGGAACAGGTAAGTCCAACTCATCAGCCTGCACGCCCAAATCAGAGCAGGTCAAAGCCACGCGCTCCGAATCGCCGGCTAATTGAAAGTCCGGCGCGGTCGGGCGCAGCGACTCAAATGCAATAGTGCGATTGGACAGAATAAACACGCGGCCATTTTCCACGCGCCCATGCACACGCCCCGCCATCTGCAAAATTTCGTTGTTGCCTAAATTGAGACGCGTCAAGATATTGCGCCCATTCTGGATGACATTGGTAAAGCGCGAATCATCAATAATAACCGTATCCAGGCCGCGCACATTTAAGGCGCTTTGACCGGCAGCGGTCATGGCTAATAAATATGGTTTGGAGGCTCCTTCATCTTCTAAAAACGGGCGGATGGTGCGAATCGGCTCGCCGCCATGATAGAACGCGACGTTGAGGCGTGGATAGCGCATTTTGATGGCATTAGCCGCCTGCTCGACACCGGCTCGCGTCGGCATGAAAAGGCCAACACCGCGCTTTTGCTTGATCATGTCGCGAATGAAGCGCTCGTTCAAAAACTCGCGCGCATCCTTGTCCATCACTTGCACATCGGCGGCTTTATCAGGGTCGAAAGAATACACTTCTAAAACCGCAGCCGAGTTCAAATACTTGCGATAAAAAGTGGGGTCAACCGTCGCCGAAAGCCAGATAAAACGGCAGCCAACACGTTTGCCTAAAGCCAGACAAAGCTCCAACTCCGCCGAAGTTTGGTGAATTTCATCAACGACAAGAGTGTCTTGCGGCAGAATATCGCCGTCCTGAAACCAGCGCCGCGCGATGCCGGTTGTCACAACAATGGCGTTTAAATGTGGCAGTTCCGGCGTGGCTTCTCGCTCGCGATTAACAACGCCGATGCGTAGTGGCGCCTGCAAAATCTCTTCGGCAATGGGGCGAATGGCAAGCGTTTTTCCGGTGCCGGTTCCGGCCACAATGCCGAAACCTTTGCCGCTACGCGCCAGTTCGCGCACGCGCTCGCCGTGAGTGCGCTCTAAGTAAGTATCCAGATGCAAACTGAGCGCGATTTCGATGGTTTCGCAGGCGGCGCGTGTTGGGGCGATGACAATGACGCGACCAGTTGGCGGCTCTCCTGCAACGAAAGCCTCATGGTCGGGCGGCAAATAGCGGTCTTGAACGGAGCGGAGCATATAACACGTTATAGCAAGGCGAAAGCCGTCGCACTGGTAAAATAAAAGTGAATTAAGGAGATTGAACTGATGAAAAGGCGAGATTTTGTGAAGACTTCGATGGCAACAGCGGCTTTGGCCGGAGTTGGAGTGCAAGCCGGGGCGCAGGGAAACAAAACCGCGCAGGAATGGTATGAACTGCGCATTTACAATTTAAAAGCAGGCAGCGACGGCAAAGCCCTGCACGATTTTTTGCGTGATGCGGCCATTCCGGCCTGGAACCGTTTGGGCAGCCGTCCGGTTGGCGTATTTACGCCGCGTGATGCACCTAAAGCCGATGAAGGCGCGGGGCTTTTTGTGCTTGTTCCGCACGCTTCTCTTGAAGCGTTTGCTGCCGCACCGGCCAAGCTTTTAGCGGATGAAACTTATCGGACAGCAGGCGCGGCGTATTTGAATCTGCCTTCTACTGACGCGGCTTATGTGCGTTATGAAAGTTCGTTGTTGCGCGCTTTTGCCTCCATGCCGAAAATCGAATTACCTGCTTATTCAAGAGAGCAAAAGCCGCGCTTGTTTGAACTTCGCACATACGAAAGCCACAGCGAAACGGCGGGCGCCAAGAAGATCGAAATGTTCGATACCGGCGAAACCGACCTGATGCGTCGCGTTGGCTTAGGGCCGGTTTTCTTTGGCGAAATGGTTATCGGTTCGCGCTTGCCAAATCTGACTTATCTGCTTTCTGCCGAAAGCGATGAAGCGCACAAAGCGCACTGGGACGCCTTCCGCACTGACCCCGAATGGAAGCGCATGAGCGCCATTCCCGAATACGCTAATGCGCGCATTGTTTCCAAAATCACCAACAAGTTCCTGGTGCCGACCGCTTACTCGCAGATTTGAGGTTTTCGTGATTTCTCGCTTTCTTTGCAGTTTCGCTCTACTCGCTTTCTTCTGCGCACCAACTCTGGCTCAACCTGAAGTCGAAGCCTTGCTTTATTCAACCATGCCTTCGGCCTCAATTCATCGCCCTCAAATGGCGATGGATGGCGACGAAAAAACTTACTTTCAATCGTATTACGGAATGGGCGGTAAAGATGATTTTCAGATTCTGTTGTCGCGTCCCATTCCCTTACGCTCGCTGCACATCGTGACCGGTGATGAGAAAAATCAAAATTTACTCACCAATGCCTATGTCGAAACTTCAGCGGATGGCACTACCTTTAAGCGGGCAGCTTCTTTCAATGAAACTGGCGTTGCAGAAGCTGCTTTGAATGAAGAACCTGTAATTTCGCTGCGTGTTCGCTTGAATGGGCGGCGCGGCATTCCTTCATTGGTGCTGCGTGAAATCACACTGGATTCGCCCACGAAAATCGGGCGCGTTCTTATTGGGCCGGGACGCGGCTTCGCTGATTTGTCACAGGCACCGGATTTGGCCGATTGGTCGCGCCGCGCCGAAAAGCAGATGCAAGAGTTCTGGCCAGATGCCGCTGCTTTGCTTTACTCGGATGGCTTTATTCCACCCAATAAAATCAACATGGTTTACCGCACCGGCCCCGGCGTTACTGGTGTGGCGGCGGTTAGCGGCGGCGAAATGGAGATCAATTCTGAGTGGAGCCGTAAGCAGCCCAATGATACCGGCTTGGCTGTGCATGAAATGGCGCACGTTATTCAAGCTATGAGCGCCTACAATCCGGTCTGGCTTATCGAAGGTATCGCTGATTACGTTCGTTGGGTCAAATTCGAGCCGCAAAATCACAGGCCGCGCCTCAATGTGCAAACTGCGTCCTACCGCGATTCTTATCGCACAACGGCCACCTTTTTAGCCTGGTGTGAGATGAACTATGACAGCCGCCTCGTCACCAAACTCAACCATGATGTGCGCTTTGGTAACTATAAGGACGAGCTTTTTAAAAAGTATTGCGGCAAAGACGTCAACACGCTGTGGGCTGAATTTATCGAGGCCTACAAAAAAGACCCGGTTAACGTCATCACGCCGCCGATAGCTTTAGCTGATAGGCCGCGCACACTGCCGCAAGTTGCTGAGGGCAATGCCACGCCGGTTGATTTGAAAGCGGCTTTTAATGGGCTGGGAATTGTCAAAGATGGCGCGCCGTTTCCTATTGGCAGCGGCTTCGATGAAGGCGGCGCGGCATTTTCCGCACAGTTACTGGGGGCGACTTTGAAATGGAACAATGTGCCTTTTCAATTCGGCGTTGCCAGCGAAAATAATCTCATCTCCTGTAAAGGACAGACTTTGCCGATAGCGGAAGGTAAATACTCCTCACTTTGGTTATTGGGCGCTGCGGTAGGCGGCAGTCAAAAAGGGCAGGAGTTTCTTGTTACTTACACTGATGGCAAGACGCAAACTCTGGCGCAGCATTTCAGCGATTGGTATTTACCACGCGATTTTCCCGGCGAAAGCCGCGCTTTGAAAATGGATTATCGCAACATGTCCAACGGCGCCAGAGACCCGCGCTCGTTTTATGCTTACTCTTACGGCTTTGCCCTCGATACCAATAAAACCGTGCAAAGCCTGAAGTTGCCGGATAATCCATCGATAAAAATCTTGGCAGTCACGCTGGCGAAATAGACCGTCTGGCAATTTGATATGAAACTTCATTCCATACTTTTTCTGTTTGAAACAGGCTGTTACGGGTAGAATTGTTAAGAGGCTTGTTACTCAAGTCCCGCGAAGGATTTTCGCTTCACCCAGACCGATTGTTCCTGAGAAACTGCACCCACATAAAAAGCCCGCTCATTTCAATGAGCGGGCTTTTTATGTATTTGTCATAATTATGACAACTTAATTGTGTTGAAGGAGAATGTTATGTTTCCCATAAACAGATCGCTATTACTGGCCTTCTTTTGTATTGGCGCCACGTCAGTTCAAGCGCAAAACGAAATTATGGTTTTGCTTGAAAAGCCGCGCTCTGATGTGCAAGTCACCAAAGAAATCAAAGTGCGAAATGTGACGGCGGCCATTGTAGCTCATTGGTTGGAGCCGGTGAAATTCCATTACTCACCTTGGGAGGAGACTTCTCGTCGAGCCTGGGTAGATGCCGGTTACGACGAAAGTGAAACGCCGCAGTTACAAGCGCCGGTTCCTGTTGCCTTTCCTGCAGGTGTGCGAATCGAAAAAGTTATTGAAGACAAAAATGCCTTGCAAGTAGTAGGTAATGTCGAGGCTGTTGGACAACTTGAGGAATTAATTCGCCAGTTAGATCAACCGTTCAAGCAAGTCGAAATTGAATGTCAAGTTGTAGTAGTTGACAAAGAAGCTCTGCGCGAGGCGCAATTCGCCTGGAAGCCTGCCGGCCAGACGCTATCCGGCGCCCTGATGCAAGAAGCGCGGCTCACTAACTTCCATCCCGTCTTAAACAAATGGGTTCAAGCGCGCCAGGCTAAAATCATCACAGCTCCGCGTGTCGTGCCGGTTATGGGAATGGCTTCCAGCGTTAGCAGCAAAAGTATCACTACCAGCGCCTTCAAAATTTATGATGGCAAGCAGTGGGTTGAATTTTCTGCATCGGATTCGAGGATTCAAAGTTTACCTAACTTAATAGAAGCACTTGCTCTTACTGTTGTGCCAAGAGTTAGCGCTGATGGCTCCATTCAAGCCCGTATTCAAATGAGTCGTCGTTTCGCAGTGAACTTTACAAAACTAAAATCCATTTTCAAGCAGACTGAAAAAACTGAAAACTCTCTATTAGGAGCAATATCTCCCTACGGCCCAAATATGAATAGCTATTATCCCCTTCCTGAGCAAAGTATGCCCAGCCATTTTTTGCGCCATAGTGAAGGAATTGACCGGGAGATTAGTATCAAAGAGGGAGAAACATTAGCGTTTACAGGATTTAAACCTATGGAGATGTTGCCTACCTCACTGTCACAACAGCAGACGCGAAACTTGAAGAACAAAGAAATAGTCATGTTTTTCGCTGTTCGCGAAATTCGTCACTTGGCCCCGTCCAGGGCTGGCACTTGACGAAAAAGGACAGCCAAAAGGCTGTCCTTTTTATTTATTGTTTTGGCGCAAGGCTTCTTCGACTTCCAGCTCTAATTCTTCGCGCAGTTGGTGCATTTCGCGCAGAAGTTTAAAGACCACTTCAACGCCCGCTAAATTCACTCCCAGGTCTTGGGTGAGATGCTGAATGCGGCGCACTTGGTCAACGTCGTCTTCGGAATACAGGCGCACATTGTTGCGGGTGCGCTGTGGATTTA
>DASWNL010000680.1:0-6350 GCA_036399215.1 Abditibacteriaceae bacterium | reverse complement strand
CTTTGATGATCTCGCCCGCGCCTTCGCCGCCGATATTGCGACGACCCGTATCGTAATCGCCAACGCCCCAGTAGCTATAAAGCCACTCGTAAGGATGCGGGAAATGATAGTTAGCCCACCAACTGCTGCGGCGCACCGTGTATTTCACAGTTGCGTTGGGAACAGGTGAACCAAAGTAGTATTTCGCGTTGATTTTGGCCGCGACTGTTTCACCGGGTTTGACGGCTAAATCCGGCGCGTCAATGGTCACTTGAAATTCGGGACGCTTGTATTCTTCGACACGAAAACGACTGCCGCCGGAAGCCGCGACGTTCTGTTTGGTTTGCTCGACATACGCTTGCACATGGTATTCGCCGAGCGGCGTTTCGGTTGGCAAAACGAATTCGCCGTTGATGGTGCCGAATTCAGAAGAGGTCAAAGTTTGCTTGTAAATCTCTTCGCCTTTGGGGTTGTTAATGGTGACACGAACCGGCACACCCTTCATCGGCTCCTGATCGCCGCCCGTAACGCGGCGAGTCAGAATCTGGCGAAAATAAATCTTCTGCGTGGGCCGGTAAACAGGGCGATCCGTATAAGAGTAAACCTTGGCTTCTTCTTGATTATCGCCGTAGCCGCCGTAATATGTTCTGCCGGTCATGGCGTAGCGATTGCCCATCCAGGCAAAGGCTTGCACGTTTTGTGAGTAGATGTTATGTCCCTTCACCAGTTTCTTGGTGAAAAAGCCGACTTCTCCTGATTGGCCTCGCGCGATGCTGACACGCTCACGGTCATTGTTCTGATTGTCGAAATCGCCATATGTCTCTTTGAGAATCACATTAGCGCCGTTAACCGGCGCGCCAGTGCGGGCATCGGCGATGAATGCAAGAGCTTCGTCGCGGTCGGTTTTCTTTAAGATTGCTAAGTCGCTGATGATGAGCAGTCGCGCGCTTCGCACATTCGCTGATTCCGCGATAACTGCATACGCGCCGAGTTCTTTGAGCGGCGTATCAATCGTTTCGTAAACGCCCTGATAGTTGCCCTTATCTTTGGTTTTGAAGTTCCAATCCGCGACCTTCTCGCCAAAAAACTGGCGGGCGTTGGCTATGCTGCCAAAGTTGCGCTGCCATTCGGTAAATTGAATGCCGAAGTCATTTAACTTATCCGGCTGAGTCAACACTTTTTCAAGCTGCACGCGATAAGCGGTGAATTTTATGGTTTTCAAATTCCGCGTGTTAAGGTTAATTTTTGCGGCTTTATCTGGCGGCTGTTGGCCCATTGTGTCGAGGGAGATTTCGCGCTTTGTAATCTGCTGAATGTTGGCCCGCGCATCGCTGATCCATTTCGATTTGGGGTATTTTTGAATCAGTTCCTGGTAAACCGCGAGAGCCTTGATTAAATCGTTGTTTTGCTGATGCGTTTGCGCGATGAGAATGAGAATGCGGTCGGCAATCGGGTCGCGCGGATAGTTTTTTACGGCTTCGCGCCAGACGGGAATCGCGTCCAGTTCGTCAAAAGGATACGGGCGCGTGATATTAGTTTTCTTAGCTTCATCATGCCATTGTGCCCAACTGTCCATGTGCTGCCGATAAGCGCGCAAGAACATGCCCTTGGCGAGCAGGGAAAGCACGGTATCGTGCTTGTCGCGCGTATTGTCCAGTGTTTTGATTTCGTTATAAAGATAAAGAACTTTAGTCGGCAGATTCCACTTCGGATCATAAGGCTTGGAATTATCCACATTGCCAACTACCGTCTTGCGACCATCTTTCCACGCTTTATCGAGGGCTTCGATGAATTTGGCTTGCTCTCGCGTTGGCAGATAAGCGGCTAAGTCGAAATTTAAATCAATCTCTTCTTCTGAGGAAAGCGGATGAATCGGTGTTGAATAGCGGCTGACCTGTGCTTTTCTGCGTTCGATTTGCGCCTGAATTTTGGCCTGCTCGAAAAAGTCTAATGTGGCCTGAGCATCTTCTTCGCCCAGATAAATCGCCGCAGGCTTTTCCGCCCCGGCGACTTTGGGATAATCTTGGCCGCGATAGGTTTTGCCGCCGACTTTGTAGCCTTCATGCGGCACAACGGTATGCAGACGGCCCAGCCAGTAAAGCACGCGCGCTTTCCATTCGGTTTTGCCAAGCAGCGCGTTGGCGGCAGTAATAGCCTCATCCCATTTTTGCGTCTTGCCCAAGGAAACCGCGATGCGATATTCAATCTCTTCGCGGTCACGAACATTTCCGGCGTTTAAGGCTTTGCGATAAAGTTCCAGAGCGCGCGCATAACTTTTTTCATTCCACGCCGCATCAGCGTCTTTTAAGGCATCGCCCTGAGCCTGGGCCGGAACAACCAAAAACGTCAACATCACGAGTGCTAAACATAAAAAGGCGAGCGTCCAGCGTTTCATAATAAAATCCTTTCTTCGATGCGCTCTGTGACCGGAACAGCGGCGTTAGTGTTCCCACTGCGCGGTAAAGAAAGATTAAGTTTAAGCCACGTGGCAAAACAAAAAGCGGCCCCGCATGGAGCCGCTTTTTGAATGATTGAATGATTCGGTTTACTTCGCTACGACCGTCACCTTTTGCTCGGCAGTCAAAACGCCGGCTAAAGGGCCACTATCGAAGGTTGCTTTGATGAAATAAACGCCGGGTTTGGCATTCGAGGGCACTCGCACGGAGGCCGCACAGAAAGAGCCTCAGGCAAAGCCGCTACCCGCATTCGCAAGCACCTTGCCCCCGGCATCGCGCAGTTCAATGCGCGCCATGTTTTCGTTGTAGTTCTGGTTGTTCTTGACCGTATTGGTCATCTGCAA
Source organism: Abditibacteriaceae bacterium (assembly GCA_036399215.1). Classification (GTDB taxonomy): domain Bacteria; phylum Armatimonadota; class Abditibacteriia; order Abditibacteriales; family Abditibacteriaceae; genus DASWNL01. The sequence continues at coordinate 3,571 of DASWNL010000680.1, read as the reverse complement.
ACTTTGTTCGGTTTCCAAATTCAAGCGCACCACTTGCGTGGCCCCAGGTTTGAGTTTGAGGTTCGCGGGCACCCCTGTAGAAAAGAGAATTTTTTCATAAGGTTTGACGCCGGTTGTGGCGTTGCGCTTGATTTCCAACGGATAAATGCTGCTCTTTTTGCTGTCCCAGCCGCGCACAAAGGTATAGCGCCAGGGTAATTTGTTGCGATCAAGCAAACCCATAGAAAGGCTGGCGGTTTGATACTTGCCGGCGGGCACTTCGAGTTCTTTATCGAACTTGTTGGCAGCAAACGCTTCGCCGGTTTGACCAACCAAAGTCATGGTTAATTCATTGGCTTTGCCGCCATTGGCCGGTTTGAATTGAACCCGCGCCTTGCCAAAGCCGCTTTCGATGGCTTTCCAGCGCGCCGGGCCAAAAGGCGGCAGATAAAACGAGTAGGTTTGCTTGTTGATTTTCAACATCGGCGCCGCAGCGAACTGTTCACTGACCGGGTCAAGTTGATTGTCGCCATTGCCGTCAATCCAGAGATGATCATTACGCGCATCTCCAAACGAGCCGTTGCCGTTGCCATCAGTAATGACAATGGCGCGCTCCTGGCCTTCAAACGAAATTTTGCCACGCCGAAAACCACGCCAACTCCACAGCAATTCATCGGGCGATTCGCCTATCCAAACCGCAGCGGTGCGCGGCAGAGAAACCGGGCGATTATTCCAGAAAAACGGCGCTCCCATTTCCACAATCGCGCCAGGCTTGTCTTTGGAGAATTGTGAAGCGCCGCCTTTTTGCAGTTGGCAAACCCATTGATTGTCCCACTTGCCGTTCACCCCACCATGTAAGAATAAGCGGCCATCCGGCTGATGAGCCAAAGCTAAGCTCAGCCGTTGGTCTCCCGCGCCCATGATAGTGCCAAATGTCCATTTTGTGCCGGCAGGACGGCCACCTGGAGGTTTGATTTTGGCATCCGCGGCGAGATAAACGGCGCGCGGTGCATGAAGCGTCATTCCGCCCCAGTTCCACTCTTCTTCAAGCGGCAACGGCACTAAGCCGTTAGTGGGCTGACCGGGCAGAGGGTCAGTAGCCCCCGCACCGCGCGCCAGCAAGAGCGGCGCGGCCAACAGCAAAAGTTTTCGGGTAGTTCGCATAGCTTTCCTTTCTTAATTCTTAACCCCCAACCCCCTTGGTAAGGGGGCTATGTTCTAACCTAGTTGGGTGAGGCAAATATAATCCTGTTGAGTAACGTATGATTTTAGCCCCTCCTGCCCAGAGGGCGCCCGCAAGGGGGTTGGGGGTTTATCAGCGGTGTATCAATCATCCTCAAACGGCTCGGCTATCCAGACTGAACGGCGGAGTTGTTTCTGGCGCTCTTCGGGTGTTCCCAAGACCCACTGTAATGCGACGGAAGTGTAAGACGGCAGATTTGCGGCAGGCGCGTCTCGCAAAATCTGGTCAGTCAACGATGGGGCGGTAACCAGCGTGAGCAGCACCATCGGCTCCATCATGTAGCTGTCCAGTTTGCCTTTCTTCTTTGCGAACAAAGGAAACAGGCTTTGCGTGTAATCACGCGCGAGGTCTTGATCTGCTAAATAAAGCAGCAAAGCATATTGGGCTTCCTGGCGCAGATTGTAATCGTCCATCTCCCAGTAATTCACTTCGCGCTGAGGGCGGTTGGCCAAGGCTTGCAAAGCGCGTCCCTGCACATCGGGCGCACCCCACTCGCGGCCTCGTCCAATAAACAACATCATCTCTGAAGCCGATTGCCCGCTTGAATACGGCTCATCGTAGTTCTCCGTCCCGGCATTATCCAGAGCCGTGCGCCATAAGCGCAAAGCTTCATCTCGCTGCGTAGGTGCAAGAGCCTCGGCCATCCAGCGCAGGGCGTTCAGTTTGTTTTGGCCTTTGAGCGTGGCAGCCAGGGATTCGGCTTTAGGCAAGTCTTTGGTTGCCAGTGCGTGGCACAAGCCGGCCAGGCGCTGTCCTTGGTTTCCCTCGTCCAGATTGTCCTTGATCAATTTAATGGCGCGTTCAGGGTCGCGCCTCGCCAGGCGATAAGCGATTTCGCCATAGTAACGCGCCTTTTCATTGATGTCTTTGACCGGCTCCAATAAAGCCAGGGCCACATCCGGCTGCTTGTCAACAATGCACTCGGCGACTTCGGCGCGGGCATAGCCTTCATAATCGTTGGCGCCCAGTTGTTTCACGGTCGCTGTCGCTTCGCTCAAAAGCGCATCGCCGCTACCGGACTGTAACAGATTAAGTGCCTCACCGACTTTCGCCAGCATGATAACGCGATAAGAGACTTCGGGCACGGCGCGCGCCGCCGTAAGCGTGGCGGGCACTAATTGGCGGGCTAAATCAGGGCGTGATTTGACATTACCTCTTAACGCAATAGCCAAAGAAAAAGCGCGATAGGTCGGCTCCTTAGTGCTGTTCCAGCGTGCGAGAGCCGTTGTGATGTCGGGCGGCGATTTTTTGAGGGCCAGGGTGCCCAGCGTCATGCTCAAGCGGTCGCGCGTGTCGCCCTGTGGCGCGGCCAGTTGAATGGCGCGTGGTGCGTCCAGACGAGCCAGCCAGCCCAGCAGGTTGCTCATTTGATAGGTAGCATTGTCGCCCTTTTGAGTTTTGACCTGTTTTAAGGCTTTATCTAAATAGCGCAACGTCACGCGGCGCGCTGCCGCATCTTGCTCGGCCTGACTGCGCGATGGACGCACCGAGCCATGATATTCGCCTATGGTAACAATGAAATCGCGTTGTCCCTTCGGGCTGCTATGCCACGCCGCACCCAAAGGCTCGCCTTCTTTTTGGGTGAAGATAAAAAACGGCGCATCCGGCAAACCTTCAATGCGAAAGCGGCCCTGGCTGTCGGAAAGCGCCTCGGTTTTGTTGCCGCTTCCCTGACTTAAAGCGGCGCGCACCCAAACTCGCGCGCCGCTTAGCGGTTGGCCGTTTTTGTCGCGCACCTGCCCTTGAATAACCCCGGCCAAATGTTGCAGTTTAAGAGTGCCGAAATCGTGGGTTTGACCGGCTTCACCTTGCCATGCGCCGCTTTTGGCTGGAATATGATTGGCTGCCGTGACAAACGTCGAAAACTTTGCATCCGGCCATAAAGCTTCGCTGAGGAAGTTGCCGTTTTTATCAGTCACAAGATTCGTATCGCTGCCGCTGCTGCGGCCTCGATTCGCAATAATTTGCACCTTGGCGCCCGCGATGGGCTTGCCGTCCTGGCTAAGCACGCGACCCTTTAAGCGCGTGCCGCCATTGGGGTTAAGACGCAATACAAGCGGCGTTTTGAAAGGCGCTTTGACAGTTTTGCGCTCCGAAAAGGTGCCCGGCGTGCGCGCTGCGATAATGTAGCTCTGGTCGGGAGTCAACGAAGTTAATTTCACCGTGCCATCGGCTTCGGTGCGCTGCGTTGCGGGCCAGAATTGGTCTTCCGATGAACTGAAGGAAACAATTGCGCCAGCTTGCGGTTGGCCTTTGGCATCCAGCACTTTGACCAAAAGCAACGCGGCTTTGGGCAAGACAAAATCCGGCCCGGCGATAGGGCCTTTGGCTCCGGGTTCAATTTTGACG
>DASWNL010000679.1:0-2181 GCA_036399215.1 Abditibacteriaceae bacterium | reverse complement strand
CACCACCACAGCCACTAAAGGCCACGACTAACGATGCCACGCCCAACAAATAGGGGCGAAATTTATATTGATGCATGAAATTACTTTCTATAAAGCAAGGGGTTAAGTTCGCTGGCTGCTAAGTCGCCGGCTTTGAGGCCGGGCAGCCAGGTGCGCAAGTCATTGCTGCGATGCGGATTATCTCCCGGATCAGTGACTTTGGTTTCGTCAGCGAAGTAAATAATCGTCATCACTTCGCGCATATTCGCAGTTGGGTTGCCGGGTGCGCCATGCAGCGTCCAGCCTGAATGAAAAGTGGCATCGCCGGCTTTCATGCCGCCGTAATTATGCAGTTGCAGGCCATTATCTTTGACGATGTTTTCAAAAACCTTGTCGGATTCATCACTGATTTCAAAGTCACCCAGGAAGCCCATTTCGCGCGAACCGGTGGCGAACGTCATGGTGCCGACTTCATCTGGCACATCCACGAGAGGCATCCACATTGTAATGGTGTTATCCGTTCCCAATGGCCAGTAATATTGATCCTGGTGCCACGGTGTCGGCCCACCGCCCGGTTCTTTGAAGAGTGCTTGATCGTGATATAAACGCACGCCGCTAACGCCCATCAATTCGGTGGCGATTTTGGCGAAGCGTCGCGCAAAAACGTAACGGCGCACCGCTTCATCTTTTGTCCACAAATTCATGATTTGCAAAAACGCCTTGCCATAGGTATCGCGCTCCTCCATCGGACGCGATTCTGTGTTGTAAGCATCCGCCGCGTGATTGATAACCGGGCGATAAGCAGCCACTTCGTGGGGCGAAAGCAGATGAGGCAGGTAAACGTGACCTTGCCGTTGATAAGCAGCGATGTGGTCAGCAGTCAGGGCGTATTCTTCGTTCAGTTCCGGTAATGCGGCAGGTGCAAGGGACATGAATACTCTCCGGTTTTGAATTAGTTAAAGGTGAAGGGACAATTCAATTTTCAGCGATGAGAAAAGGCAGCGCAACTTTGAAATTGAGAATTAAGAATTGAGAAAGAGGATTTTTTTCTCAATTCTCAATTGTTCTGAGAGGCAAGCGCATTTCTACCATGAGGCCGCCATTAGGGACATTCGATGCACTAATAGAGCCACCATGCGCTCGCACAGCGCGTTCGGCGATGGCTAAACCCAATCCCACGCCGCCGCTTTGCCTGTCTCGCGCCGAAGCCACACGATAAAAAGGTCGGAACAATTCAGGTAATGCCTCTTCCGGCACACCAGGCCCATAATCACGCACACGAATCAAAGATTGGCCTTTTTCTCGGCGCTGCTCAACTTCGACCTGGGTTTGCTCATTGGTATAGCGAATGGCGTTGCGCACCACGTTTTCCAGGGCGCTGCAAAGCAACTCCGTGTTTCCGATGGTCTGAACTTCGTCGTTATGCACAATGACCACGCCACACTTTTTGGTTTTCGCTTCAAAGTTGGCATCCTGAGCGACTCCTTCAATAAGTTCGTGCAGATTGATTATTTCTTCGCGATTCTGAGTGTCGCCACTTTCCAGGCGTGCCAGTGCCAGCAGTTGACCAATCAATTCGTTCAAGCGCCCCGATTCGCGTTGTATTCGGTGTAGATAGGTCAGCGTATCCTCGTTAGCTGTTTGTTCGGCTAATTCCAAAGCCACATTCATGCGCGCTAAAGGCGAACGCAACTCATGCGAAATGTCACCCAGAAGACGGCGCTCTGAAAGAAGTAAATGTTGAAGGCGCTCCGCCATTTTATCGAAATCTCGGCCCAAATCTGCAAGCTCATCGCGCCGCCGCCCCATTTTCGCGGCTACGCGGACACTTAAATCGCCTTCAGCCAACAGGTTGGTAGCCCGGCGCAGCTTGCGCACAGGGGAAACGAAATAGGCGGATAGAGCATAGCAAACTGCCCCGGCACCGCCTAAAAATATCCACAGGCGCGGGCCGGATGTCGGTAACCACAGCCAGATGCTTTCTAACAACCCAGGGGCGTTTTGTGGTGGCGCGCCGACGGGGCGCAAGAAGTCGCGGCCCATTGAAACGATAACGTAAGATTCCCCGTTATAAGAAATCGTCGGGCGTGCCGTATAAACATTTTCGCCTTCGGGAATGCGCTCGATATCTTCCGACTGCAAAACTTTAATAACGGCCTTTCGTGCATTAGGCGGGGCAGACTGACCGGTTAGTTCCTGAAT
>DASWNL010000678.1:0-2908 GCA_036399215.1 Abditibacteriaceae bacterium | reverse complement strand
GTCGCACGACCCAAAGTTGTTGGCAAAAGTTTATCACAATCCTAACGAAGCCCACGCTCGTAAACTGGCCGCAATGCTTGCTAATCCGCCTGATAAATCGGCACATGGACACGCTTCAATTGCATGGCCTGTCGAGTTACTTCGTTTAGAAGATGGAAAGCAAAACGTCGTCGGTTTCTTAATGCCGCGAGTAACGGGTATGCACCACATTATTGATATGTATACTCCCGGCACACGGCGGAAGTTGTGCCCGATGTTCAACTACGTTTACTTGCACCGCGCTGCGCGAAATCTTGCAGCCGCCTTTCATGCCATTCATACACGCGGATACGTTGTTGGTGACGTTAAAGAATCGAACATTCTAGTAGCCAGCAACGCACTTGTTGCGCTTGTTGATACAGACTCTTTTCAAGTCCGAGCATCAGGGGTTACTTACAGATGTCCGGTCGGCACCGGGGAATTCACACCGCCAGAACTACAGGGCAAAAAGTTCAGCACCATAGACCGAACGCCGATACATGACCTTTTTGGCTTGGGAGTAATCATCTTTCAGTTGTTGATGGAAGGTGTTCATCCTTTTGCTGGAATTTACACCGGCAGTGGAGACCCACCGCCCGTCGAAGCACGCATCAAAGCGGGTCATTTTGCTTATAGTGGACGTTCACCCTACCGACCGATGAAAATGGCCCCGCCATTAAGCATTGTGCATCCTAAAGTGCAAGCTTTATTCATGCGCTGTTTTGATATGGGGCATAAAGACCCCAATGCGCGGCCCAGTGCGTTGACGTGGCAGAACGCATTGGAAGAAGCAGAAAAAGACTTATGATTTGTAAGAAGAATCCGCAACACCGATATAATAGCCATCTCAAGGCTTGCCCTTGGTGCGAACGACAAGCGCAGTTATCAGGACACGACCCTTTCCCTCCTGATGCGGCAACGCAGCGAGCGCAGAAAGCCGCTGAACTAAAGCGCCAGCAACAAGAAGCAGCACGACTCGAAGCAGCCGCAGCAGAACAAAGGCGATTGTTAGAATTAAAGCGACAGCAAGAAGAGCAAAAGCGTAAGCAGGAAGCGGAAAGACGCAGGCGAGAAGCAGAAGCACGCCGACGCGCGGAGGAATTACAAAGGACTCTTGGCGGATTGGCTAAGACGGTTGGCGCTTGTGTTTTTGGGGTTTGGGTGATTGGTAGCGGAATGAACTGCATGAACAACATGATGCAGAGTAGCGCGCGGCGAACTTATACGGCTGCGCCACAACAGTCCGTAACCCAAATTACTATGCCGTCCCCCGGCAACAAATTTATCCCCACCAAAGTCATGGGGATATGGAGAGGCACCTTCTCAGGTGATTCAGCCACGCTACATATTCGCACCCGTGATGATAACCGTTTTACTGGTCTCATGACCGTTCGTGACAAAAAAGGAACCTATCGTATCGCTATTAGTGGTGTGGTGGCTGATGGCGGACGCATCGGATGGCAGGAGACAAAAGTCCTCCGTGTGCCGCGTAAGGCGAAGTGGACGCGCGGCACTAATACGGGAACTTTTTCCAATGCTAATCAAACAATGTCAGGACAAGGTAAAGACCCTCTTCATAGTGTTTACTCATGGTCATTCCGCCGAGCTTCATAAAGTCAAGCGATGCGAAACGTCCCCGCAGCGATAGGACAAGGCGCTGCATCCGACCTCCTACAGTCCGCTCGTTCCTCGCACTGGGCTTTCAGTGGCGGGTGAACTCAGTCGTTCTGCTACACGCGGGTAGTGGTAGAATTACCAAAAATGCGCTTTCGATTTGAGCAGGTGATTGACTTGCCAAGATCAGTTGTTTTCGCCTTCCACGAAGACCCGGAGCATCTGGAGTTACTTCATCGAGGATGGGCGGCGTTTCGGCTGATTGATCATGATGGTCGTTTGCAGTGCGGCAGCAGAATCTGGTTTGAAACAACGATTGCCGGCATCTTGCCGGTTGTCCTGGGTTTTGAGCATTGCTTTTACGAGCCGCCGCATCGCTTTGGCGAACGGCTTGTTCATGGGCCGTTTAAAAAATTCACGCACATTCACGAGTTTGACGAAGTCACAACGGGAACAATGGTGCGCGATTTATTGGAAGTTGAATTACCCTGGCACTACGGCGGCGAGTGGGCGATGAAACTCCTGGTGGCGCCGCTACTACAACGAGCGTTCCAGATGCGGGGAGAAACTTTGCTCCAATTGGCACAATCGGGCGCCATTAATCACCATGCCGAAACTCAACATGCCGAGCGGTTTGCATAAGGCTTAAAAATTTCAATGGAAGTAGCGACTTATATTCTTTTTATCCTGGGCGTTTTAGGCGCGACGGATATTTTGCTTTATCATTCTGTGTCTCATGGCATTCGCTCGCATCATGATTCGCGCTTTGAACTCGTAGTGCATAGCCTGCGCGGCCCCACTTATGCGGCTTTATTTATTCTGGTGCCCAACTTTGCCATGCAGGGCGGCTTTTTCTGGATGCTCATCGGTATCTTTGTATTTGATGTTTGCATATCTCTGGGCGACTTTATGATTGAACGGGCCAGCCGTGAATTCTTCGGTGGCCTGCCGACCGGCGAATACGTTTTGCATATAATTCTGGCCATGCTCTTTGGCGCCTTAGTAACAAGTGTGTTTTACAGCGTGGGTAGTTGGGCCGCACTGCCCACGCGTCTGGCTTATGAGCCGGCAGATGTGCCGGGTTTGCTCCGCGCCCTCATGGTATTCATGGCAGTTTTAGTTTTTGGATCAGGAGCAATGGATTTAAGAGCCGCCTGGAGACTTTCCAAAGAGACAAAACATGCCCATTGAAAACCAATTTGAAAAGCCGATTATCTTCTTCGATGGCGTTTGTGGAATGTGCAACGCTTTCGTCAATCTTATTCTGCGTATAGAT
>DASWNL010000677.1:0-4058 GCA_036399215.1 Abditibacteriaceae bacterium | reverse complement strand
TCCGCTCGTGCCTCGTCCTGCCCAGAGGGCACCCGCTCGAAATGACAATCTCCGTATGGATAGCAACTTGGGTTAACGACTACAAAGCGCCCCGGCTTTTCAAATCGAGATAGCGATTGACAGTTGCCACAGTAAGATGCGCGGCTTCAACATCTAAAATGCCGACGCCATTGTGGCGCAGGGCTTCAAGCGCGCTCTGGCGTTGATGCAACATCTTTTGTGCCATTGCTTTTTGATAGAGTTCTTCGCTGCGTTGTGGCATAAGCGCGGCTAAGTCCATTACGTCGCGGTTGTTAATAGTAACGCACAGCGGATTGTGATGTCGTCGCAAAGCGCCGCTCGCGGATAGCAGTTCGCGCGAAGCGTCGGGGTCAATTAAGTCAGTGAAGGTAATGACCAGAGCGCGTCGCATCTTGCGCGCTAAGAGATGCTCATAAGCCGCCGCATAATCCGGCTCGACTAAAGTAGGCTGCGCGGCGTAAAGCGCTTCAATGATAGCGCCGGTTTGCAAGCGACCTTTCTTAGGCGGCAGCCATTTTAAAACCCCATCGGAAAACAGCAGAAGGCCGACGGCATCACCCATAGAAGCGGAAACGTGAGCTAAGAGAACCGCCGCGTTAATGGCGCAATCAAGTTTGGAAAGAGAGACGGCAGGAAGCGGCAGGCCGTCGGCAGAATTCAGCAGATTGCCGTCTGCTTCCTGCCGTCTGCCCTCTGCCGCCTGCTCATTAATTACTGCCAGAGCCGTCATCATGCGCCCGCAGTCGAGGGCAATGACGATGGTCTGGTCGCGTTCGATTTCATAATCGGTAGAGATTAATTTGCCGCGCCGCGCCGAGGCTTTCCAGTTAATGTTTTTGTATTCATCATCGCGTGTATAATCGCGCAGGCTTTCAAACTCCGTTCCACGCCCGCGCAAGCGTAACAGATGCAAACCCATGTCACGCAGCTTGCCTTCGCGCAGGCGCAACTCATAGCGATGCACTTCGCTGACATCAGGATAAACGCGCACCGATAAAGGCGCTTCGTGGCGAAACTGACGATGCCACAAGCCCAAAATCGTGCCATAGCGCGCCGTTAAATTGCCAAAGACAAAATCGCCGCGCCGCGTTGGCGTGACACGATAAGTGCCGGAGCTTTCACTGGCAAGTGCATTACCGGGCGGTGTTAATTTCAAAGTCAGGCGCGCTAAGGGAGGCGGCGTTAAACCGGGCAGGAGGCGGGTTAACAGTTGGTCGGGAGGCGTTTCCCCTCCCGCTTCTTTTTGCGAGACAGGCAGAACAACCGGCCAGTCCGCAGGCGGCTCATCACGCAGCATTAAAGTCAAGGGAAAACGGGCGCGGCTGCGCGCTTTGAGGGTTACAACATTCGGCACGCCGAGGTTCATTTTGCCCGGTGCTTCGCGTTCTATTTCCAGTTCGCGCGGTTGCGGAGAAATCAATAAATCAAAACAGGCTATTAACAACAGCAAAAAATCATAAAGCAGGGCCGCCACCCAAAAATCGCGCATCACTGCCGCGCCAACCCATAACAGAGCACCCAGCCCGACCCAGATCGCAAGGCGCACCGAGGGCAGCGGCCACTTTTCCCACCGCTTTTCTTTAGCGGTATTCTTGTCTTGATCTTTGCCCTGCCCGCGCCGTTTCATGAAGGCCATTTTAACATCAAATGGTCTCAAAAATAGGTTTGCCCTCCCCTAACCCCTCCCGGAGGGAGGGGAAATATGCTCTCCTCCCCCTCTGGGCGCCCTTTGGGCAGGATTGGGTGGGGGTTTTGAGACCGCTTAATGAAACAAATTAACTTTTCTTTGGAGAGGTGCTTGTGAGAAGCAGCAACAGCGCCGCGACGATATAAATGGCCGCGCCAGCCAGCATAACTTGACCAAAACCATAGTTACGCGCACTCAGAGCCGCTAAAAACGACCCAAAAACCGAGGCAACGCCATTCAAACCCCAGATAAGCGGCACTAATGTGGGGCGTTGTTCAGCAAATAAGCGCATTCCTGTCGGAAACGGCGTGCCTAAAAACACACCCAGAGGCAATAAAACCAGAGCGGCCAAGACACAGCGCATAATCAGACTTTGCGCCAGCAAAAACGCATCAAATTGCGGCAATAAGGCTGCGCATAATGCCGACACGCCACCAACAGCCAGTGCGCAAAAGGCACCATAAAAACGCAAGCGCGCCCCATCGAACCTTTGCGAAAGCGCCGCACCCAGGCCGCCGCCCAGCAAAATCGCAAATAGAATAACCGTTAGGGACAGCGTGGGATAACCAAGTGGCAAAACCAATTTTTGAATAAGCGGAATCTCAACCAGCATAAAGCCAATGCCTAATGCTAAAAAGTAAAGAATGAAAATTCCATCGCGCAATCCCAACGAATACGATGCTTCATCGCGCTTTAGCCCCCAGCCCAGAAAGACCAATGCGACTATAAGCAAGGCACCAAGGCCGTAGCCCAGATTCACCATAATCGGCGGCGTTACCAGACTTAAATCCAAGACAAAAGGCCGGTCATCAGGGCGCGGCGTGACATCAAGCGGCGTTTCAAATTGGCGAAAAAAAGCGGTAAATTGCGCGAGGGTCATATCTCCGCTTGCCAACGCTTCATACGGGCCAAAAGCGGCTTCGGCAGCCTGGTCGGGAATCCAGACCGGCGTTAGCCTGCGTTGCACGCGCGATGATTGATACATCGCTTCCGCCTGGGCGCGGGAAAGCGGCGATTTTTGAATGACGAGCGCGAATTGATAAGGGCCGCGACGCGGGTCATGCACGATGGCGATATGACGACAAGCCTGGCGCGTTTGAATGCCATGCTTTTGCATAACCGAAAGCGCTGTTACGAAAAAGCGCGCTACGATAATGGGGCTGTCCAGCACGATGGTGATTTGCCCGTTGTCTTCCAGTGCCTTCCAATAATCTTCAAAAGCATCGCTCGTATAAATGAACGATTCCAAAAGCGCCATGCCCTGCGCTGCGGTCGCGGTTTTGGTGAGAGCCGAAAACACAAGCGAAAACTTTTCACCGCGCTGAACGCGCTCGCGCACATAGGCTCGCCCTTCGGCAGTTGAAACCTCAACATCAGGGCGCCCATAAAGGTCGCCATTGAAAGCGCGATACTTGGGTTCGCGCATCAACCCGACAATCGAAGGATTGATTTCGGCGCCATAAAAGCCTTGGGCACTATAACGCAAAGCCAAAAGCGCATCCAAGCCGCCACCAGGGCCAATCGCCAACACTTTGCCTTTGCGGAACCCACCCTTATCCCCCCTTGGCAAGGGGGGATAAGGGGGGGTTCCGCCCAATGGCGCCACCGAAAACGCCCAATCGCTTAAGGGATAATCACGCGCAATGCGCGGGATGCTTTGAATTTTTCCATCCCACTTCACCATATTGGTCGGCACATTGCCGTTGGTATAAACCAGCAGCGTGTCCGTTGATTCGAGTTCGCTTTGCCCTGGTTTAAGCGGCGCTTCATTGACCACATCGGTGCGCGCAAAGGCATTCCAACGTGTGTCTATAATGCGCGAGGTATGGCCCGGCGTGCCCAGTTCGGTAAAGAGTGGCTGCGTAATGCCCAAATCGGCTAACGACATGCCTTCCGCGTTGATTTTCGGCGGCAATGGTGGCACATCCAACAAACGCAGTGGCACGTTCAAAACCAAAAGCCCCAGAGTGAGGCCGGCATAAAGCGGCAAGCGCGCCACCGGGCGACAAAGCCAGGCGGCGCCTATAGCAAACAGCGCCATAAGCAAGCAGGCATCAATGGCGCTGACCAGTTGTAGCACGCCAACAATAGCAACCGCCATTAAGGCTGCGCCGACCAAATCCCAGGCATACAAGCGTCCACTTTGCGCGGCATGACGCGCAAAAGCTTCAGCCAAAAACGCGCCGCCTAAAGAAAAGGGAATCAAAACGCACAGCGCCGCCAGCCAGTAAAGTTCGGGAAAAAAAGCAAACACGCCGCGCATTAACAGAATCAGCGCCGCATCTATGGATAATGCAAAGGCAACCGCTAAAAAGCCCAATGACAAAGCGCGCTTTTGCCGCATCAAATG
>DASWNL010000676.1:0-5357 GCA_036399215.1 Abditibacteriaceae bacterium | reverse complement strand
AATAAGCCTGCAGGTTTCGCCCTTTTCCAACAACTTGCCGTGCTGATGCGCGCCAAGCCAGGAAGCCCACACCGGCGCAAACTCTTCATCTTCAACCACGCCGCGCAACGCTTCGACGTTGGGATCATGGTCGTGCTGATCGCACAAGACAAAGGCCGTATTACACAGCTTGAGCACGTGCCTGGAGGCTTCGCACGCCCACAAGGTGGCTTAAATTTCCCGTTGCGCATCGGTAGGCACCAACACGTCCAAAAGCCACGCTTGCAGGCACTCCGACAAGGTGCGATCTGCTTCCAGGCGATACCACATGAATTTGCGCAACACATTGGTGTGATACATCGCCAAATCACAGGAGAGGCTTTTCGTTTTCAAATGAACAACCGGCCCATTCTCAGGGCGTTGGTGCAAAAGCTCCACTCCGCACCGTTCAATTCACTGCGGCTTTTGATCGGGCGCCCCAACAGCATCCCGATAGCGGCTTTGTTTTCCCTACTCGTGTCAAAGCCCAATTCGCGGGCAAGCGCAAAGAACTCTTTAATGCCACTGTAAAACTCGCAGACACCTTTGCTGGCGCCTCTTCGACTTCAACCAGCGCAGCTTCCACCAGGACGGCGTTGTGCTCTTCGATGGTGCGAAAAGCCCCTGCGCGAAAGACTTCAATCGTTTCAAAGTGCGTGCGACTTCCCATGAGTCACGGCGCCATGGTCTGGCAGCACAAGCAACGCTTTGCACCGTTTACGTGCATGACGACCTGGCTAATTCCACTTGTCGCGCACTCTGCACAAAGTTGAACCATTTTTCTCACTCTTAAAACTAACTAATGATAACTAAAACTCAATACATTATAGTAAAACTAACTTATGTTTAGTGAGTCTTAGGAAGTAATTTGCAATTTAATTGATTGTTTTTGAGTGTTCGTTATAATCAGAGTGGAGGACAAACGATGCCAACAACAATAGCAAGCGAAACCTATTACACGCTCCAGGAAGTAGCAGAAGGATTAGGCGTGCATTATCAAACGGTGCGCACCTGGATGAAGGAAGGCACGCTAAAAGTGTCCAAGATTGGGAAGTCTTATCGCGTGTCCGAGGCCGAATTGAAGAGGATTTTACAGGCGAATGGTGCCGCTGTTTAAAAGCCCCGACAAGGTTTGTTTAAAGCCCGACACTCAAGCTGTCGGAGTTTGACGAGCCTTAAAGGAAGGAAATAATGAGCCGACTTGATGGAGAGGTTGTAAAGCCCGTAGACCTATCGCCTGACAAAGAATCGCGAGCAAGCCAACTTGCGGACTTCATGCGCCGAAATTTCAGAGTAGGAAGCCCGTTTTTTATCATTGACCTCCTTGCGCGCGAAGCGTATCTTACACGGTTCTTCTTCCGGCTTTTTTGGGGTCGCCGACCAGACTTTCCAGACTTTTATTACACCCCCCGCGTTATCACTATTGATTCACGAGAAGTCGAGAGATTGGTATCGGAGCGGATAACAGAAACGAATCAGGCAATGTTGGCAGAAGAAAATGAGATGAATCGTTTGGCTGAGGAAATGATTCACACACTAGACCGCATCCACTTTACAGCACAAGAGGTCGTAGGAGATTTGCGTGGCGCACGACAAGATTTAGCGAAAGAGACTACCACTCGTGAACATACCAAACCCCAGCCCACTGCTTAAATCGTTTTACACAATCACGGAGAAGCTGGAGCGGATGGAAACGGATTTTGGGGAGATAAGAAAAGAAATCGCGGCTTTACGTGCTGAGTGTTCAAATTTAGCGAAAGAGGTCGCGGTGTTGAGAAACACCGCAGAGCAAACAGATAAAGTATTCGAAGCCCGGATGCGTGCCGTTGTAGCTGAAACCATGTCCGAACTCAAAATTCGCTACGCAGAGCAAGAAGCAAAGTTAGAGCGTGAATACGCGCAAAGAGGCCAAGCAACGCAAGTCACACCAAATGCGGCACTGCCACCCGCTACAGGCGAGAGCAGGCAAGGTTCGACACCCTGAGTGTCGGAGCTAAAACAAGGCTCGTCGGAGTTTGGCGAACCTGAGAAAACCTGAGATTCATGAATAAAAGCGAAGCGGCGGAATTTTTAGGCGTATCGGTTAGGGCAGTGGAGCGCTATGCCAGTGCTGGCAAATTGTCGTCGCGCTATGTGCGCGGCAAAACCGGCCAGGTGCTCGATTTTGAGCAGGCAGATTTAGAAGCCTTCAAGGCGCAACTTGAAACGCCCATTGAAAAAGGCACGACAAGCCACGCAACGCCCCGACAGGGCGAAGCTGCGACAAGCGATGACACAAACGCTCTGGCGACGCTTGACGGCTCTTTAAATGGGGCCTCTCCCCTTGCTGTGCAACGGTTTTTTGAGATTCTTGCAGGCATGAGCGACAAGAGCCGTCAAGGTGCGACGGTGCCTGTCGAAGCTCGCCTATTCTTGACAGTGCAGGAAGCTGCGACCTTGGCGGGGGTGGGGAAGTCCGCTATTGAAAGCGCCATTAAATCGGGCTACATCAAAGCACACAGCGGTTTGGGGCGTGGCCGGCGCGTAAAGCGCGTGGACGTGGAAAAGTGGGCCACCAAACTATGACAAGAGCTGATAAAGAGGTGATCAATGACATAGGGAACTCGCGGCCCAGAGCACGGGGAAGTAGAAAAAAAGCGTTAAATGCGTTTCAAACACAAAGAGGAAAGGCAAGGTGAATATATGTTTTAGGTTTATAGTCGCCACACAACAACGCAGTAGCACAACCTGTTTTTAGCCACAGCCCCCAAAAAGCGAAAACGCCCCGTCGGCGAAACGGAGCGTTTTCAAAAGCCGATTAGCGGGCGGCGGCATCGGAAGGATCGAGCTTCCAATGTTAGAAAGAATTCTACACACAGAAGATAAACACTGCAACGCACTGCAACACACTGCTCAGCAGACTGGGACGCCAGTCATTACCAACGGCGCCGCAAATAGCCATGCCGGCTATGTTGATGTGCCACAACTGGCACCGTCACCACCATTACCAAGCGGCGAACTTTCGCCCGAACATCGCGCCCAATTAGAAAACGAATCAGGTATTAGCCCTGAAGCAATAGCAGCGCGCAAACCATTTTCAACCGAAGACCCGGCAGATCTTATCCGCTGCGGCTTTTCGCGTGCCCAATCAAAAGCGGCATCAAAGCATTCACCGGTCTTGGTTTTTCCGCTATATGACCACACCGGCCAGTGTGCCGGCTATGTGATGCGCCCTGACAATCCTGTGAAGGGCAGGGAAGGCAAGAAATACGAATTGCCACAAGGCAGCGCACCGATCCTTGATGTATCACGCCTCACCCTGCAATATCTCGATGACCCGGCCATCCCGCTCTATATCACCGAAGGGGCCAAAAAAGCCGATTGCGGCGCCGGGCATGGCCTGTGCGTTATTAACATAAATGGCGTCTATGCTTTTCGCGGAAAGAATGCCAAAGGCGGTTTAACAGCCCTGGCCGATTGGGAATACATTGCAATCAAAGGCCGCACGATTTATATCGTGTTTGATTCCGACGTAATGACCAAACCAGCAGTGCAAAGCGCTTTGCGGCGACTGTGGGCTTTCTTGAAAGCAAAAGGCGCCATTGTAAAAGTCATCTATCTGCCTGAAGGCCCAAACGGTGAAAAGGCCGGCTTGGATGACCACTTTGTTCGTGGCGGCACGCGGGAGCAGCTTCTTGAATTAGCGCGCGAATTGCCAACTGAAGCGGAGACGCGTAGAGAACGCAAAGAAGCCAGGGACAAAGCTAAGCACGCCGAATTACAGGCGACTGGACTGCCAATTATAGAAACCGCCGGGCGCCAACTACGGGACAAGTTAAGAGATCTCAGCGCCGCGATTGCACACTATAACGAAGGCGATCCAAAGCTATTCACCGGCGCCGCTGGGCTTGTGCGCTTAGAGCGCGATGGCACCGGCCAATTAAGGATTATTGGGGCTGATGCGTCAGCAATTCAAACTACAGCAGCACACGCGGCAAGCTGGATTGCTACTTCTGAAAAATTCGGAGTGCAAGACGTAAATCCACCCCGCGACCTCTGCCAAAACTATTTAAGCCATGCTGGGCGTTATGGCGTGCCACCAATTGAAACGGTTATGGCCGTGCCCTTCTTCGCTGAAGATGGCACGCTCTGCGGCACTTCCGGCTACTACGAAGCCGCGCGTGCTTTCCTCGATCTGCCTAATGGCTTTGTGCTACCCGACACATCCCCGACAGAGCAGAACATCGAAGCCGCAAAAGCTCTGCTTTTTGACACCGTTTTAGGAGAAGTAGCTTTTGAAGATCAATCGAGCCGCGCTCACGCTTTAGCCTTGATGATTCTGCCTTTTGTGCGGAACATGATACCAGGCGCCACACCGTTGCACTTATGGGACGCGCCGGATCGTGGAAGCGGTAAAACCTACGGTGCTGGTCTTTGCGTTGCGCCATTTGCGCGGCCACGTCCAACAGCAGAAAAAAACGACAAAGCCGAATGGCGCAAAGCGTTATTTACCGAACTTCTCGAAGGTGCCTCTCACATCTTCATAGACAACATTAAAAGCAGTCTCGACAGCGCGGCTTTAGATGCAATGCTAACAGCGTCTGCCGTAAGTGAGCGCGTTTTAGGCTTGCAAAAATCGGCCACGGTGCCGGTGCGGTGCGTGTGGGTGGCAACCTCAAATAATGCCCAGCTCACAGCCGATATTACCACGCGCACCGTAGTAATTCGGCTCGATCCTGACACGGAGAACCCGGACTTAAAGCAATTTAAAAACAACCCTGAAAAATTTATATGGGATAATCGCCCGGCTGTTTGCGGCGCTATTATTACTTTGATTCGCGCCTGGATCGAAGCCGGACGCCCAGCCTATAAAGGCACAAATAAAATCCGCTTTCATGAATGGCGCCGCGTTATTGGTGGCATTTTAGACGTGGCCGGAGTGCCCGGTTTTCTCGATAACGCTGAAAAGCAGCGCGAATTGCTCAGTAATGAATCAAGCGGTGAATGGGGAGAATTTGCCGGCGCGTGGCACGCGGCGCATGGCGAAAAGTTTGTCAGCGGCGCCGATCTAGTCCCTATTGCTGAAAAGTTCCCGTCCATTGAAGCCGTTTTTATTAAAGCGGAAAAGGAATCTGAGAAGTCCCGAAAGCTCCTTAACGCCTTACAGCACCGGCGTGATAAGGTTTTTGCCAGCTTTAAAATCATCGCTGGGCCGCGCGTGAATCGTAAGTCAACCTATGCTTTGCGCGCAAAAAGCCCTAAAAATGCTCCGCAAACAGCCGAAAGTGCTGAAAATGTGCAGACCACGCAGACCACGCAGACCACTTTTCACCCCCGCGCGGGTGAATCTTTTTCTAGTG
>DASWNL010000675.1:0-5030 GCA_036399215.1 Abditibacteriaceae bacterium | reverse complement strand
GTCCTGCGCTCGCCATTATTTGCATTTATTGACCTAACGATAACACATTCGACTTTCTTTGTATGCCTCGGCGCTTCCAAAATGGCTCGATCAGGCTTAACTTCGACTCAATGCCCCGTTTTTCTTACATCGCGGCTCATTGCGGCGTCAAAATCGCCAATGTTTTTTCACGCCGGGGACGGCAATATGCATCCCTGCATTCTCTTCGATGAGCGCGACCCAGCACAATTGCCGGTCATGCTGGAAGTGGGCGAGGAGATTCTCACTCGCTGTGTGGACTTCGGCGGCAGTATCACCGGCGGGCACGGCATTGGCGTGGAGAAAACATCGCTGATGGAATACTCCTTCTCTGCCGACACGCTTTCGGCCATGCGCGACGTGCGGCGCGTTTTCGATGAACAAAGCCGCTTTAATCCTTCAAAAGTTCTGCCGTCCGAGCGCGGCTGCATCGAAGTGAACAAAGCGTTTTCCTACACTACGAAAACTGTGGAGCAGGCGCAAATCTATCTACGGCGCGGTGCCCCGGCTTGATGGGGATGAATATGCGGCACATACGTGAGATTTATGCGACCGGGCTGGAAAATGACTGAGAGGTATTGCCACAGTTTCAAGAGAAAAGTGTCTTACACCCCCAAGGCGTTCTTACATTCAACAGGAACTATAATGAGCGCTACGAGGAGAACTTTTCATGTCACACCAGGAAATGCCGCAAAAAACGCAAATCTCGCAGACTCAAGCGACTCCGAAATCGGGATTCACCCTGATCGAACTACTTGTCGTCATAGCTATAATAGCGCTGCTCGCTGCAATCCTCTTTCCCGTGTTTGCTCGCGCCAGGGAAAACGCCCGTAAAACCTCCTGCATGAACAACGTCAAGCAGATTTCTCTGGGCTGGACGCAGTATGCGCAAGACTACGACGAACAAATCGTGGCATTGGCCAACGATGTGCCACCAGGCCCGAACCCGGTCGTAAGCGCAACATATAGCTGGTGGCCCGTTTTGTTATTTCCCTATACAAAGAGTAAGCAGATTCACATGTGTCCAAGCGCGACTCCCACTTCGTCCGTCAGCATTGGCTACAGTCATCCTCGGATTGGTCGATGGAATATTAGCACCTCTTCCCCCTCATCCGTTTCTCTGACTGATTTTGCAAAGCCGGCCCAGACCTTGATATTCGCGGATGCAGGCGCTGTTTCCAATCCCACAGCGGATCCCGATGAGTGGAAACCGGTTGCCGGCAGTCCATCGCTGCTTTTCCGGGACCCAACCAACACGCCCTTTTACACAAACGCCAACTCGGAACACGCGTTCAATCGTCACATGGATATGTGCAATATGGGCTTCGCCGATGGCCACGCAAAAACCATGAAAGTCAGCGCGGCAGGCTTTCAGTATGCTGAGGGCCACGACAAAGCGCTGTGGGATACGAGGTAAGCTCTCGCTATTCCATTGCTGGATTATCTCCTGGAAAAGCAAAACTGCGCGTCAAATGTTTGACGCGCAGTTTTCACGCTTACCGTTTGCGCGCTCGGTGTTGTCAGGCTGACGTTTACCAACAGGAATGCGCGTTTGTTTGGAGCCATCGGCGTTCATCGTCCACAGGTCATTGGTGTGTGCGTAAACGTTTTTTTTGCATCAAAGCGCCACTGCGGCCAGCTTTCCTCAATATCAGCCGTCTTGGTCAGATTCGTTTGCGCGCTACCGTCCGCGTTCATGCTATAGATTTCGCCAGCGCCGTTGCGATAAGAAGTGAAGACAATTTTTCTGCTCTGCGCATTTGCCGAACAAATCGCAGCCAACGCTATAGCTGTCAACACCATCGAAGCCAGAATACTCTGTTTCATGGCCTTTACTATAGAAGACACTATGTTCTTCTAATTCCACCGATGAAAAAGCGCAGGGCAACTGCGAAACTTGCTCTGCGCTTTTATGGCATTTAGCGCCTGCTTCTTGTTTTCTGCTTAACCAGAACTATCATCGTTAATGATGGTGCGTGCTCCGCGCCCGCGTCCAATGCTGGCATTAACCGGACCCGAAAGAATGATATAAAGCGTTTCATCGCCTTCGATAAGTGTGTCTCCGTTAATGGTGATGCTGATGGTGCGTGTCAGGGCACTGCCTGGGGCAAAAGAAAGCGTGCCGCTTTTGGCGACATAGTCGCTGGTCGAGCGTGCGATGCCATCGGCTGTAGCGTAGTTGACACTTATGCTTTGTCCGCTGGCTTTAGAAAGCGAAACGGTGAAGGTTAAATTCTTAGTGCCGGCGGGTGCCCCCTGGGCGGGGCCTTCGCTAATGGAAACATCATTGATTGAAAGAGCTGGAGCCGCGTCGTCATCTATAATTGTGCCCAGGGCACGTCCGCGTCCGATAATTACATTTTGCGGCCCCGATAAAACTATGTAAAAAGTTTCGTTCGCCTCATTGAGCAGATCACCCATAATCTGCACTCCAAAGGTTGTGCTTGTCTGTCCCGGCTCGAACTCTATGGCTAAAGGCGGTTGCTCTAAATAATCCCTGCTCGCTTGCGCCGTCGCTGGAAAATCAGAGCCAGACAGGAAAATGTAGCGCCCGCTGGGAGCCGACAAAGTAAGGCGAAATATAGCGAAGGTTTCGCCGCCGTTGCCTTCGCGCACCATCGCGTCGCTGATAGAAACGGTGGGTGTGCGATCATCATCAAGAATGGTTAAAAAGCCTCGTGCGTCGGCGATGGCGATGAGGGCATTTTCAGCACCGTATAACGAAACCTGAAAACTCTCGTCTCTTTCGTCCAAGGCATCGCCTTTGACAGTGAGGCTGATGACTTTCCGCGTTTGTCCAGGCTCAAAAGTGATGATGCCTCCAGTAGCCAGATAATCGGCGGGCGCGTTGGCCGATACGTCACGAGTGCTGTAACGAACACGCACCGGCAAAGAGCGGGGCACCATCAGACTGACTGTGAAGTTGGCTTGTTGTGTGCCGCTATCGTATTCCTTGACGCGCAGGCTGTTAATAGACAGAAAAGCATCGAATTCAACGGCGCCAATATCAGAATTGCCGTTCAAAGGGCGAGTTTGTCCAGTCTGGTCGTGGGAGAAAATAAAAGTGCCTGCATCTATGGCCGGGCTGCCAATCTGGGGCAAATGCGTTTTTGTCGGCCCTCCATTATCGGCCAGGTCGTCCAGGCCCGGCTCGGTGATGTAGATGCGATCTCCAAATTGATGAAAGGCATCCAGTCCATTTCCGATGCCGATAAGGTTGTAGCCGTCACTGCTAAAAGTGTTTTCCGCAGTGCCAACTGCGTAATCCACATCGGAGAAGGAGTTGCCGCTTACAATGCTATTACGCACGGAGATATAAGCCCCAAAGTCATCTAAGAAAATGCCGCCACCCTTTGTCTGTGGCGCCGTGTTACGCGTTATCGTGCAATTTAAAATGCGGCCATAATTGCCGGTGCAAATGCCACCGCCCTGTGTAGTAGCGACATTTGCGCTCAGCGTGCTGTTTCTCAAATCGAAACTGCCCAGATTATTGAAAATACCGCCCCCGAAATTGGCTTCATTCTGATGCAAAGTGCTGTTTTCCAGGAGCAACTGTGCGAAATTATCAAGGCTAATGGCCCCGCCATTGGCATAGGCCCGATTGTCGCTGAAGGTGCTGAATCCACTAGTGGATTCCCCGTTACTATGAAGCGCGCCGCCGTTGCGTGCTACGTTACCGGTGAAAGTGCAACGAGATAACTGCGCCTTCTGGCCGTATGGCGCGTCGTTGTAGATAGCGCCGCCTCTTTCGTAACCAAAACCAACTTCATAAGATGTGGAATTGCGCAGGAAGATACTGGAAACAACAATCAAATTACCTGCGTTGTAAATGCCGCCGCCGCTTCCGAATACGCTATTATCGGCAATCAAGCTGCCGTAAATCTCCACATTGCCGCCTGCGTTATAAATGCCGCCACCGTCCCCAACGTATGACGAGTGATCATCGTTCAGACCCGCCGAATTACCCGTTACTTTGCACCCTCTGAGCACCAACTGACCCCCGCCATTGTAAATACCGCCGCCTTGCCCCTCGCTTTCCGGCCCGGCTGACCGCCCATTGCTGATGGTCACGTCCTTTATTGTGACCTTGGCCTGCTCGGCAATCAAGAAAATGCGGTAATCGCCACCAGTGTCGCGTCGCACGGTTAAAAAATTCGCCCCTGGCCCGGCGATAGTCATCTCATCGTCCAAAGCAGGCAGAGCGCCTTTCAAATTAATAGCGCCTCGCACTCCTGCCATGAAAGCAATGGTGTCGGCGCCCGCAGTTTCTTTGGCCGTGATTATAGCATCGCGTAACGAGCAATCGGCATTGCAAGTGCCGTCGCTGGTGTCGGCTAACTTGCTGACCGTAAAAGTTGCCGCCTGCGCGTGATTTGGGTTAGCCCACACTGCACATAAAACTGCGACAAAAGTCATTAAACGCAAAATTATACTTTTCTTGAACATCTATCAAATCCTCTGCAACTGACACTTCAATTGTAACAAGTATAAAGATTGCAAAAACAAAAAGCCCCGCTTCCAAAGAAGCGGGGCTTTTCACCACACAGTTTATACATCGCAATGAAGGTTGAACTCATAGAGATGAGGGCGCAGCCGGATATTCTCTACGTCGGCGCGCGACTAATTACCCAGAACTGTCATCGTTGGTTATTGTGCCCACACCACGTCCGCGCCCGATGCTGGCATTAACCGCGCCCGAAAGAATCACATAAAGCGTTTCATCGCCTTCAACCATCGAGTCTCCATTGACGGTGATGCTGATGGTTTGTGTTAGCGCACTGCCTGGGGCAAAGGAAAGCGTGCCGCTTTTGGCGACATAATCGCTGGTCGAGCGTGCGATGCCGTCGGCAGTGGCATAGTTGACACTTATGGTCTTGCCGCTGGCTTTGGATAGCGAGACCGTAAAGGTTAGGACTTTGGTGCCCGCATTGCCTTCTGTGATGTTGGCATTGTTAATGAGGATAGCCGGAGGGGTATCGTCATTAACAATGGTGCCAACCGCCCCATTGACG
>DASWNL010000674.1:0-3566 GCA_036399215.1 Abditibacteriaceae bacterium | reverse complement strand
TGCGCCTGGGGTGTATCTGCATAAAAACGCCGAGGGCAAAGTGATTTACATCGGCAAGGCGCGCAATTTGAAGAATCGCGTGCGCTCCTATTTTTCCAAAGACGGCGGGCATTCGATTTTCACACGCAAGATGGTGAAGTTAATTGCCGACTTTGAAATTATCGTCACGCGCACGGAAAAAGAAGCCTTAATTCTTGAAAACAACCTGGTCAAGATGCACAAGCCGCATTTCAATATCCGGCTCAAAGACGACAAGCGTTATCCCTATCTCAAAATCACCCTCAACGAAGATTTTCCGGCGCTGTTGGAAACGCGCAATCCGAAAAACGACCGCGCTTCCTATTTTGGCCCTTATGCGGGCAGCGGCAAAATGCGCCAAACGGTTTCCTTAGCCAAGCGCGTTTTTCAGGTGCGAACCGGCGCTGTTATCAACAATTCGCGGCGCGGCGGCTGTCCGTGGCGCGATACTTCCAAATTGTTGGATAAACCATGCCTTGAACATCATATAGGTCGCTGCACCGCGCCCTGTGTTAATGCAGTTTCACCCGATAATTATCGCGCACAGGCCAAAGCACTAAAAGACTTTCTCGAAGGCCGCTCAACCGAACTGCTCAAAGAGTTGCAAGGGCAAATGCAGGAAGCCTCGATTAACATGGAGTTCGAGCGTGCCGCCAAACTGCGCGACCAGATTGAAGCGATTCGCTCAGTCACCGAAAGCCAGCAAGTGGTGTCGCTTGCAAACGAAGATTACGATGCGCTCGGCTTGTTTATCGAAGCCGGTGTGGCCTCGGTCACAACGTTAATTGTGCGCGCCGGAAAACTGATTGGCGACCAGCATTTTTTCTTAACTAACATTGAAGGGCGGCCCGATGCCGAAGTCTTATCGGTCTTTGTGCGCCAGCATTACGAAGGGCCAACTTCCATTCCGCAGGAGATTCTCACGCCGCACGATTTAGAAGATGCTGAAGCGATTGAAGAGTGGCTATCAGATAAAGCTAATCGCAAAGTCGGCGTGCGGCGTCCGCAGCGCGGCGACAAAGTGAAAGTAATAGAAATGGCGAGGCGTAACGCCGAATTGGCTTTGCGCGAGCATCTGTCCTACAACGCGACAGCCCAGCAAATCAACGACAGTGTTTTGGAAGATTTAGCGAAACATTTAAGCCTCGACTTACCGCCGCGCCGCATTGAGTGTTTCGATATTTCAACGGTGCAAGGCGCCTTTTCGGTTGGCTCAATGGTGGTTTTTACAGGCGGCAAAGTAGATAAAAAAGCCTATCGGCATTTCACCATTAAACACACGTTGGAACTAACCGGCGGCACCGAGCCGAACGACTTTGAAATGATGCGCGAAGTGTTGCGCCGCCGCCTGCAACGCGCCTTGGAAGGCGATGAAAAGTTTCTGCCCCTGCCCGACTTACTAATGGTGGACGGTGGTAAAGGTCAACTGGGAATTGCTGTTGCTGTTACGCAGGAAAAAACTCTGGAATACATTCCCTTAGTTGGTTTAGCCAAACAACATGAACTGCTTTTCGTGCCCGGCAGAAAAGAAGCGATTGCCCTGCCGCGCAACAGCCCAGCTTTGCACTTGTTGCAGCGCATCCGCGATGAAGCGCACCGCTTTGCCATCACGCATCATCGCAAGCGGCGCGGCAAAGCAGCCACGCATTCGATCCTTGATGATATTCCTGGCATCGGAGAAGCGCGGCGCAACGCCATTTTAGAACACTTTGGCGGACTGCAAAAACTGCGCGCCGCCAGCGCCGAAGAGATTGCCGAAGTGCCCGGCATGACTAAACCGCTTGCTGAAAAATTGCAGGAGTATTTGCAGGTGCTGACGAAAACGCAGGTTTAAGCATTCTGCTTTTAGCCGCCCCACGAAGGGCCGGCGTTATCGCCTTCGCCTGTTAAACGTCTTTTGTTGGTGCCATCTGCGTCCATTACCCATATTTGATTACTGCCGCTTTCGTTGGAACTATAGGCAATTTGTTTCCCATCAGGGCTAAAAGTGGGATTGCTTTCCTGAAAGGGGCCAGTAGAAAGAGGTGTTAATTGGCCATTCAACGGGTTTAATAAGAAGATGTCTGCATTAGATGTTCCATTTTCATACATCCTTTTCGTGATTACTAAGTTACTGCCATTGGGGTGAAAAGAAGGTGTTTGGTAACTAACACCAGGCGTTTCAGTGCTAAATTCGATTGACCCATCTAAGCGAGTAACTTTAAAAACTTCGACCTCGCAGGGATAGCACAATTGAGAGTAAGCCAGTTTTTGCCCGTCAGCGCTTAAAGCTGGATCAGAGCCATAATCAATTGAAGATGTCATTCGATTGCTGCTGGTGGACTGCACATAAATTTGCGCCGTGCGCCGCGCTGAGTAATCAAAAGCTACCAGGTTGCCGTCACGATTTAGCGAAGGAGAGCTAAATCCACTTTCCCAACCGGCACTTGTTAATTTTCTTTGATTTGAGCCATCAAAATCCATGATGTAAACATCATAGTTGCGTTCAGCTATGTTTGGGCGGGTAAAAGCAATGCGGCGCCCATCCAAACTAATGGCTGATGACGACTCACCTTCATCAGTTCGCGTTAAACGGCGTTGATTTGAACCATCCGAATCCATAGCATAGATTTCCTGATTGCCATTACGACTAGAAATAAAAACAATCTTTGAACCGGACGTGCCAACATAGCCCGATGAGCCGCCGCCACAACCATTTATCATTGCTACAGTAAGAAGTGCTACTACCCATAATTTCTTCATTGACTTATCCTCAAAACAACATTGCGTCAATAAGTCTACTCGCTCTTTGACGGGCCACACTTTTCAACTTATGCTCTGAATGTTGGGCTTCGTCGCTACATCACTATGAATTATCCTCCTTGCGCCACTTGTCTTTTTCTTATCGTGACTCATTCGCTTTCGCCTATTTTAGCGCAGGGCACACAGGCCGATTATGAGCGCGCGGCTTCGCTCGATAAACGCGTTGCAAATAAAGTGTTTCGCGACCGCATCACACCGAATTGGCTGGAGAACGGAGCCTTCTGGTATCGCGTGACAACCGGAGCAAACACCTCAGAGTTTGTATTCGTAAATGCAAAAGGTGAGAGAAAAGCCGCTTTTGACCATGAAAGATTAGCGCAATTGTTAA
Organism: Abditibacteriaceae bacterium; assembly: GCA_036399215.1. GTDB lineage: Bacteria > Armatimonadota > Abditibacteriia > Abditibacteriales > Abditibacteriaceae > DASWNL01. The sequence goes on along the minus strand of DASWNL010000674.1, from coordinate 418 downwards.
GCGATAAATTAAAGCAGAAAATTGGCGCGCAAGTGTTGCCGTTCACTTCCATCAAGATAGCGCCGGATGGCTCCTGGGTTCGCTTTCGCAATACAGGCAAAAGCTGGCAGTTCGATGGTAAAGAACTGAAAGAAAGCACCGATTCCATTTCCGAAACCGCCCTGCCCGCTTCGCACCGCATTCGCCCCAGCGCTCGCACCGGCGAGGAAACGGAAATTCATTTCATCAATCGCACCACCAATGAAGTCACACTATTTTGGAGCGGCATGGGCGGCGAGTTGCAGGCTTATGGCGCTCTCAAGCCCAATGAAAGCAAGCGACAACACACTTATGCCGGTCATGTGTGGGTAGTCAAAGATAGGGAAAAGCTACTCGGTGTTTTTGAAGCACAAGATGACGAAAGCAATGCCGTTATTGA
>DASWNL010000673.1:0-3706 GCA_036399215.1 Abditibacteriaceae bacterium | reverse complement strand
CGGGGGTTCGGCGGCAACTGTCACCGGCAAGGCCGCGATTTTAGTAACACCGTTAATCTCGTCCCAGGTGAAGCGGCGCGTTTCGATAAGTCCGGCTCCGGCGCGATAGACTTCCAATGCTACCGCCGGTTCGGGGCCGCGAGTATCCACATCGAAAACGCAGTAGAGCTTGCCTTCGCCGTAGTTGAGGAACATATCCGGCAGAACACGCGAAGGGTAATTGGTCGCACCCAACGGGCCGGAGGTAATCTCAATGAGTTGGCCGCCGATCTGATAACCGCCTGTAAAGTGGCGATCACCTGATAGCAGAATGACACCTTGAATTTTGTTGTCGGCGATGAACTTCCATATCTCGCGCCGCTCCCGGTCAAAACTCGTCCAGGAATCCTGGTGCCCATTGATTTGCCACTCGCTGCCCGACGCTACGAATTTGATCTTGGCTTTGGAAGCCAGCAATTCACGTTTAAGCCACGTTAGCTGCTTAGCGCCCAGCATGGTTTTGCCACCATCATCGGGCGCTTTGTTAGGAGAACGATGATAGCGGTCATCAAGCAGAAAGAAGTCCACGTCGCCGCGTGAGAACTTGCTGTAAATGCCGGGATCATCGGCCTGTCCATAGGATGGGTTAGCCCACCACTGTTGAAAGGTTTGCAGCGATAACTCTTTGCCCTTGGCTGTGCCGTCGCTGTCATTGGGGCCATAATCGTGGTCGTCCCAAATGCCATAAGTTGGTGTGCGGCGCGTGATGTCTCCAAACCCGGCAACCCCGCGCTGCTCTTGATAAAAAGCGCGTTGTATCACAGGATCAGTCGAATCCGCGTAATGGTTGTCGCCCAGCATTAATAGCAAGTCGAGTTGCACACGGGCGGCCATATCGCCCCACGCAGCAGCCGGGTCAGCAGCGCGGCGGCCCACACACGAACCAAAAGCAAAGCGCATTTTAAGGGGAGTGCCGACGGGCGGCGCTGTTGTAAACGAAGGATAAGGCCGCGTTACGGCAGGCAGGCCATTTAGAAGCGGCGCATAAAAGTAGCGCGTGGAAGGCTCCAACCCCGCAACGGCAACATGACCGGCGAAACCGGCTCCAGGCTGGAGCCGAGGGCCTACTACCATGCGCGCATCCGCTAAATCGGCCTGTTTCCCAACACGCAGATCAAGCTGCGCATCTCCTGAGGCTCGCACCCAGATACGAGCCGCGTTGGACTCAACATGACCTACCATCGGCCCCAGAGCGAGATAAGGCGCAAAAGCTGGCACCGTTTGGGCATGTGCCCTGTTGCAGGTAAAACTCGCCGTCAGGATTAATAAAAACCAGAATCTCATCTTCATTAGTGTGCCTTGTTGAATTGCTCAATTTACTTCTTAATTATGCGATAAAGATGCACATCGTATGGCTTGAAGTCATCTTCAAACTGACCATTGAGGACTGTAATGCTGCGTCCTTCGCCCAGGACTTCGGCGGTTTCCGTGTTACTCAAGCCCTGCACCTGAAAAGTGCCGCGCGTCGGCGTGTTGCGCATACCGACCGCAAAAACGTAAGTGGCTCCTTCGTGCCTTTTCGCCATTAGGCCAATAGGGCCTTGATCCGAAACCGCTTGCACCGTAATCCCTGTGATAGTGGGACTATTAAGAACGGGCGCTAAGTTATGAATCTGGCGGTTAATGGCGGTCACGGCAGGTAATAGAACCGGGTCATCTAAGAGCGCATGTTCGTTGAACTTCGGCTTGAATTGATGCACAAAGTAGATCAGGCCGGTTGAACCGTGAATCAGTGACATCCATACTTCCGCGCGCACCTGATGGGGAGTTGCCATCGTTTTTTCATTGTCAATGCGGCTCGCCTCGATGCAATTCCAGATACGCTTTTTACCATCTGTCCATTTTTTAAGCCGGTCAACACCCTTAGGAAGATACCAGAGACGGTTCTCTCCATCTGTGAGGCCTGCCACAGGATAGATATCGAAGGAGATTATGTCGCCGCCTTTGACATAAGTCAGGTAATCGTCGGGATGTGCGCCCGCCCCTCGGCCAATCCACTCATCGTTAGCGACCCCCTGCCCCAGATTCAGCAGAATAGGCCGCGTTGGATCGGCAGCGCGCAACTTCTCGTAGTCGGCCACGATGCGCGCGGGTGGCACCGGCCCGCCCCATGATTGCTTGCCGGTTAGCGGGTCTTTCACCGGTTGGGCATTATCCGGCTCATCACCATGCATCCAGCCCACGATGATTTTGTCCGCCTTGTGCGCCAATCCAACTTCATTTTGTTCGCAGATAACAGGCATATTGGCCGCTTTGAGCGCGGTCAACTGCGCTTCGGTTGGCCCCTGCCATAAACCCACATAAAGATTGATGCCGGCGGCCTGGTAGGCCGCCGCATTCTGCGGGCTTTGCAACCACACCGCGATAGGGAAGTAGTTGGGAGTCGAAGGCAAACCATGACTCCAGGCCTTAGAATCAGCAAGCAGTGCAGGTTGAGAAGATGCAGGTTGAGGAGATGCCGGAGCAGCACTAGCCCCCTGGCTCATATTGGCTATCAAAGTCGCAGCTACAGGGATACCTGCCGCAGCCATCAACCCAATCAGCATAAAACTTTTCATCTTTGTGCCTTTTAAAACATTAGTCAGCATGGTTTGTTAGCTTCGTCTTATTCCCGCTTTGCTTCCAAATGGCGGAGTGACAAGTTTTAGAACCGGGTGATGAAATAAAGTTTGCCACCGACCTCGCCCAGCATAGCCTGCAATGTCTTGGAATGTCGCCAGTGTCACCTCTTCTTCGTGCATAATTAAAGAGTGCTCGTCACAGGCGCGAAGGCATTTCACGAAGTGCCCTTTGTGAAATGCATTTTATTAAAGAATGCATATGAAAATGATTTTCTACTGTTTGTCTGCCTCTTGATAGCTCTATCGGTGGCCAGTGCCGCTGAAGCGGTTGTGAAGGTGTAACGCAAAGAAACCAACGACCTCTCGAAACAAAGCAGCCCGTAAAGTTAACTTTTGAAACTGTATAAGTGCCTGGTTGTAGTGTGTTTCAAGGACAACGATCAAATTCAGCCGCCGAAAGCAAGTGAGAAACGAACTGTATGCGGTCAAGTGCAACACCTTGTTGTGCCGCTGTTATCCAGTTTCAGGGACGTTGCCACACCATGACGAAACTTATTGGCTGATGCAAGTATTTGGACATGGATGGCGCTTTCTCCACCCATGTTTTATCTACCAATTTTTCGTGCATTTCCACTAATCTCCAATTGGTTTGGTGAGCAGCCTGAACGTGGTCGCTCAAGAGATGCACATAATTCTCAATCGCTATAGATTCACCACCTGGCCTCTCAAAGTTTGTGGGGATGCCCTTGAGCAAAAAGAAGGGGTGGTAATCGGCCAGGATAAACATGCCGTCGGCATGAATAATTCTATCGGCCTCTTGAAATAAAGCCTTCAAATTACTGAGATGACACGCAGCCAACACGCTGATGCCTAAGTCTTGCTCGCAAGACACACCAGCCAGTGAAGTGATGTTCGCTTGAATCAGGTTGTCATAAACGCCTTTGACGGCGGCCTGGTGTAACATCGCTTCACAAATATCAACGCCGACAATGCTGCGAACGCCTTGTGCTTTCAGCCACGAACCTATGCGACCAGTGCCACAACCTAAGTCAATGGCTTTGCTAATGTGATTCCACTGAATTGTCTCCAGCCTATTCAACAAATCT
>DASWNL010000672.1:0-6084 GCA_036399215.1 Abditibacteriaceae bacterium | reverse complement strand
CGTTATCGTTGAATCCTTGGCGAACCTGGACAAAGCGCCGGATGAGTTCACATTCATCGGCTTTCCCCTCAACATCGCAGGCCGCGACGGCTCGCCCATTCGCGCTGTTGCTTTGGTAGATTAGTTTTATGCAAGCCACACTTTCTTTTCCGTCGTGTCCTGCGACGTTGAGCAATGAACAGATCGAGCAATACCAGCGCGATGGATTTCTGGCGTTTACCGATGTGCTCAGTGCCAGTGAAGTTGAAGAAACCCGCGCGGCTATAAGCGAATTAGTGCAACGCGTGGCACAGTGTGACAATCCCGAAAAGAAAGGCTCGTTTTGGACTTTGCCGGGCACACGCTTTGGCATTCAGTTCGAGCCGGGCTATGAGCCACAAGTTGATGACCCAGACATGGAATTGAAGATTCGCAAGTTGATGTGGTATTGCGAACAGCATCCGCGATTGAACCATTTCGTTGAGCGGCATCCCAAAGTGCAAGGCGTGTTGTCTTCGCTTCTGGGAGAGAATCCCATTTTGTTTCAAGACATGGCTCTAATTAAGCCACCATTTATCGGCAGCCAAAAGCCCTGGCATCAGGACGACGCTTACTTTGCCGTCACACCTCTTGATATGGTTTGCGGGGTGTGGATTGCCCTTGATGAAGCGACGATTGAAAACGGTTGTATGCACGTTTTGCCGGGCGACCATTTGAAAGGGCCGCTTAAACATCATCACCACCGCGATTGTGAAATCATGCCGGATCGTCTCGAAAAAGCCAGTGCCCAAACGCGTGCCGTGCCGATTCCATTGCCGCCCGGTGGCGCTTTATTCTTTAGTGGCCTTTTGCCGCATCAAACGCCGCCCAATACCTCGCCGGAGCGCCGCCGCGCCGTGCAGTGGCATTATCGCGCCGCACATACGCAATTTATTGCCAAGGACGAATACGACAAACTCTTTTGTGAAGCCGACGGCACACCCGCTTCCTGCGCCTCAGCGCGTTGAAACGCGCCTGAAAATCAACGGCGATTTTTTACCATCAAAACCGCGCCGGGACGTTCGTAAGCGACTTTCCAGATACCTAATGCTTTCACTTTGGCCATTAAATTTTTGTGTTCTTTTTTATCGAGCATCAGGCCGTCGAAACGATAGGTGAGAAGCAATTCCGGGACGCGCAAACCGCGTTTTAAATCGTTGAAATCGCGCCACTGCTCTGGCGGATAAAGCTCAAAACGCGGATCAAGAAATACCTTTTGCTCCGGCGCCGCCCAAATGAGATACGAGCCGAAGGCTTCCGAATGAAATAAGCGTTTGGGTCGTTCATCTGGTGGCAAGGCACGCAGGGCAGCGGTCATTTTAACCGGCGTTTGCGGGTCTACGACGCTGCCCAGTTGTGGCGGCAAGCCGAGTGCAGGTTTTATCCAGGGCAAAGTCAACAAAACCATCAGCCATACCACCAATACAACAACTCCATTCATCAATGTCGCGCTGCGTTCGTTGAGTTGCTTGCCGGTTGATTCGTTGGTTGAAGGCGCTTTTATTAAAGAACTCAGCGCTAAGGCGAAAAGCGGCAGAGATACCAGGCCAAACCACATAATACTGCGCCCCGAAATGAAAGCGACCAGCAAAAAGGGCAAAACAAGCAGCCAATCGGTTAGCGGTGGACGAGGTCGCGCTTTCCATAGCACAACGGCTAACACGATGACATACAGAAAAAAGTAAACGTCTGTGAACTGCTTGAAAGAAGGCGCCGCCCATTCGGAAGAAAACTGTGTCGAAGGATGGCGCAGCACATCATGCACATAAAAATAAATATTGATTCCACGTGGATTCAACAAAGTTGCGGCAAAGCTCAAGGCGCCCCAGCCCAACAGGGCACGCCATTGTGATGCCGTTAATGCTTGGTTATCGCTGCGCTTGCGGCGGATGCCTTCGCCTATTAGTGTGAGAACGATTAAGGCTAAACCTTGCTCGAAGGAGCCATGCAAATTGACCCAGAAGGCCATAAGTAAGGGTAAAACCCACAGATAGTTGCCCCAGCGCAGGCGATAAGCCGAAAGAATGCAAATATAAGCCGCGAAAAAGGGTAGGGCAAAAGTCTGCGGGCGCACCTGCCAGTTATCGAATGACATTGGCATCACGCCGGCCAGAAGTAAACCCACGCACAGGCGCTTTTTATCAGTGCGTTTGATGCACAGCCACAAAAGCAAGCCGTAGGCAAAAGCCACGCAAAAAGCCTGGCCTACCAAAACCATCGGCACGCCGCCAAGTTGTTGCAAACCGTAAAACCACAGTTGCGAGAGCCACGACTGATTGTAGAACGGCGCGCCGTTTTGCGTGTAGGAAAAGTGGTCAGCAACGGGAACGCTGCCCGTGTTCCAGATGAGCCTGCCATGCGCCATATGCCACCAAAAATCGTTGGGCGCAACAGGCATGATCAAAGCGCGCAAAACAATTGGCGCCAAGGCGATCAAGACATAAGTCGTGTCTAAATCCAGGACGCGATGCGGCTTTTGAGTAGGCGAATTTTTACTCGAAGTTTCGCGCATGGATTAGGTGTCTTAAACGACTTCGGTGCTGACTGTTGTGCCAACAGCTTCGCCCATGCAGGCGCGCACGATATTGCCGTCGGTTTCCATGTTGAAGACCACAATCGGAATATTGTTGTCCATCGAAAGCGAAACGGCGGTGGAATCGAGCACTTTCAGGCCACCATCTAAAACTTGAATATGAGTCAGATGTTCATAGCGCACGGCGTCGTCGAATTTTTGCGGGTCGCGGTCAAAAACGCCGTCCACATCGGTAGCTTTGAAAATCGCCTCGGCGCCTATTTGTGTCGCTCGTAAAACCGCAGCGGTATCGGTTGTGAAATAAGGATTGCCCGTGCCAGCCGCGAAGATGACGACGCGGCCTTTTTCCAGATGGCGCTGGGCGCGGCGCGGAATGAAAGGCTCGGCGATTTCTTTCATTTCAATGGCGCTTAAAACGCGCGTAGTGACACCGGCACGCTCCAGATAATCCTGCAAAGCCAGAGAGTTTTGCACTGTTGCCAGCATACCCATATAATCGGCCATTGCCCTATCCATGCCTTGCTCGACGGCGGCTTTCATGCCCCGAAATATGTTGCCTCCACCGCACACAATGCCCAACTGCACGCCATTTTGGGTCACAGCTTTAATTTCGCCGGCAATGCGCTTCAGCACTGCGCCGTCCAATCCGTAACCGGCAGGCCCCGCTAAGGCTTCACCGGAAATTTTCAATAAAATGCGCTTGTATTTCAGATCAGATTTCGTGTTCATGTGATTTTTAAGCGTAGTTTCTATTTTGCATTTAAACTCTGGTCAACTTCCCCATTGTTTTGAAAGGCTTCAGCATGGCGCGCAAACTCGTCATTGCGTTAGGACTGATTTTTCTGCTGGGCGGCGGCTTCTTCTGGTGGCGCGTTACCCATCCGCCGCTTTCGGATACCGAGCAAATCGCGGCCAATCTCGAAGACGTCCGCCAGGCTCTGGAAAACGGCAACATCAATCGCGCTCTGGATTATATGAGCGAAGATGCAAAATTCGCCGGTCAAAGCCGCAGCCAGATTCGCAGCCAGTTCACCATTGGCCAGTTTATGAATCGTGACGATGTGCGTGTTACGTTCACCAACACCCGCCATAGTGTCCAGGGCGCTACAGCTTCCACTAAAGGCCACTACAAAGTAGATGTGCGCCGAAGATCTAATTCCGATTCATACGACGGTGAATTTTCCCTCGAATGGCAAAAACAAGATGGCCAGTGGAAAATCTCCGACGGCAACGCCAGCGGGGAGATGCCCGGCTGAGGCCGAGTTTTGAGTTAGGAGTTTTAAGTTATGAGTTAAAAAGGTGCGCTACGCGCTATCTATAAAACGGCGTGATAGCGCCGCCTCATTAACTCAAAATTCCTAACTCAAAACGCTTAACTTTTCACTACCTCGCTCCCACTCCCGCAAAAGCGAAATGGGTTTCTGACAGCAGATCAATCTGGTCTAATGCCCGCCCGGTGCCGATTGCCACGCAGGATAGCGGGTCATCGGCGACGTGAACGGGAATACCGGTATCATTTGCAATCAGGTCGCTGATACCGCGCAACTGGGCACCGCCACCAGTGAGCCATATGCCGCGTGTGATAATGTCGGAAGCCAGTTCAGGCGGCGTTTGTTCCAGCACACTCCGCACCCGCGTTACCACTTGAAGCACGGTTTCCTGAATAGCGGTGCGAATCTCTTCGGAACTCAATTCAATGGTGCGTGGCAAACCGTTGCGAATGTCACGGCCATTAACCGCAACAATCAATTCATCGTCTAAAGGCCGCGCTGAGCCGATAGCGATTTTCACTTCTTCGGCAGTGGTTTCACCGACCAGAATGTTATGCTCGCGCTTGATATGCCGCGCGATGGCTTCGTCCATTTTGATACCGCCGACGCGAGCCGATTCAGACACCACAATGCCGCCTAAAGCCATAACGGCCACATCGGTCGTGCCGCCGCCGATATCCACCACCATGTTGCCTTCGGGTTCGTTGATGTGCAAGCCGGCGCCGATGGCCGCGGCCATTGGCTCTTCAATCGGGTAGGCTTCTTTGGCGCCAGCAGCGCGGGCCGCGTCTAAAACGGCGCGTTGCTCCACTTTTGTCACATTGGACGGCACGCAGATAATGACGCGTGGCTTGAACAAAAAACGGCGTCCCAACACTTTCTGGAAAAACAGTTCGAGCATTTGCCGCGTAACTGTAAAATCGGCGATAACTCCGTCTTTAATCGGTTGCACGGCTTCAATCGAGGTCGGCGTGCGCCCCAGCATCTGGCGCGCTTCTTCGCCAACGGCTCTGGGTTCTCTAGTTGATTTATTAATTGCTGCGACTGATGGCTCGCGCAAGACAATACCACGCCCGCGCTGATAAATCAGCACATTCGCTGTTCCTAAATCAATGCCCAAGTCCTTACTAAAACCAAACATGAGAAAACGTATAAAACAAAACCGCCAGACAAAGCATAGCCCCTTGCGAGGCCTTTTGCCTACCCGCAAGGGGCTATGAGTGTTCGTATGAAACCTCAGCCACGACTAATTCTATCCGTTGGCAACCTTTTGTTGCGGCTGAGCATTTTCGGCCTGAGTTTCGGCTTGAGCCAGACTCTTTTTGCCTTTATGTCGCACAATATGCGCGCCCAACGACTTCAATTTGCCGGTTAAATCTTCGTAGCCGCGATCAATATATTTGACATGGCCGATTTCTGTTCTTCCCGGCGCGGCCAAACCAGCTAAGACCAACGCAGCACCGGCGCGTAAATCGGTGGCTTCCACTTCGGCGCCGCTGAGTTCGCGCACGCCCGTAATCAGCGCCGTTTGTCCGGCCACTTTTATATTGGCGCCCATGCGAAGCAACTCATCCACGAAGCCGAAGCGAGCCTCATAAAGGGTTTCTTCGACAGCAGCACGGCCCTGTGCCACACACATCATCGTTGCCCACAGGGGCTGTAAATCAGTAGCGAAACCGGGAAAAGGAGACGTGCTGGCATCTACAGCCTTGAGCGGGCCGATAGCGCGGGCACGAACCCAATCGTCACCAGTTGTAATTTCAACGCCGGCTTCTTCCAACTTTTCCAGATAAATTGGCAGGTGTTTGGGCGGCAGGCCTTTCACAGTGACATCGCCGCCGGTAATGGCTGCTGCTGCCAGGTAAGTGCCGGCTTCGATGCGGTCGTTGTAGATGGTATGCTCGGCGCCCTCTAACTCCCTGACGCCTTCAATTCGAATAGTGGCCGTGCCGGCACCTTCGATTTTCGCGCCCATCTTGTTGAGAAAATCGGCGAGATTCTCAACTTCCGGTTCGCGCGCCGCGTTTTCAATGGTCGTCACGCCTTCGGCCAAAGTCGCCGCCATCATGACGTTTACTGTTGCGCCAACCGATGAATGCTTCGGCTCTAAGTAAATCTCGGTGCCATGCCAGCGCTTAACTTCAGCGCGCATCGCGCCGTGTTCGACCACAATATGCGCGCCCATTTTTTGAAAGGCATTGATATGATAATTAACGGGCCGGGCGCCTAAAACACAGCCGCCAGGTAGGGGAACTTCCGCTT
>DASWNL010000671.1:0-2708 GCA_036399215.1 Abditibacteriaceae bacterium | reverse complement strand
CGTCAATGGGGCGGTTGGCACCATTGTTAATGACGATACCCCTCCGGCTATCCTCATTAACAATGCCAACATCACAGAAGGCAATGCGGGCACCAAAGTCCTAACCTTTACGGTCTCGCTATCCAAAGCCAGCGGCAAGACTATAAGTGTCAACTATGCCAGTGCCGATGGCATTGCACGCTCGACCAGCGACTATGTAGCTAAAAGCGGCACACTTTCTTTTGCTCCCGGCAGTGCCTTAACCCAGACCATCAGTATCACCGTCAACGGAGATACGATGGTTGAAGGCGATGAAACGCTTTATGTGCTTCTTTCGGGCGCTACCAATGCCAACATTGGACGCGGACGTGGAACCGGAACTATCATCAACGATGATAGTTCCGGTTAATTCCATACCAATCTTGGGTTTATCGCGTTAAGGGTTGAAAAGTGGCGCAGGCTACTTAGTTTTCAAAACCTTGTAGCAGCGAGGCGCTTTGGGCTGAAAGCGCTTCGTAGCATTCGCACGAGCAGCCGTGTAACTTTTGGACATCTTCGATGACGATACGGCCTCTGGTGCAACTAATCGCCCCTGTAGCTTCCAGATTATTTAACGCTACCGTCACCCCGGAGCGGCGTGTGCCTAATAAATGCGAAATGGCCGCATGAGTCAAAAAGAGTTCGCTTGAGGGAACGCGGTCATGTGCCATCATTAACCAGCGGGCCAATCGTTCTTCCACGGCATGCAAGCGGTTGCAGAGAGCGCACTGCGACGATTGAATCTCTTGCCAGTGCAAAAAGCGCAGCAGGCGTCGTTGAAAAAAACCGGCCCAACGGAACTCGGAGCGCAGCACATCGGCGGGCAGCCAGCACGCCGTGCCGGAGATTTGCACTAAAGTGCGCGAAGCCGCTACCGACTCATCCAGTAACTCAAAAGCGTTCGTCAAACCCTCACTACCTATCAAAGCCGTTTCCACATAGACATCGGCCTTGGTGCTTTGCATTAAAGAAAGCAAGCCATTATTGGGAAAATAGATTTTCTCGATAGGCTTGCCAGCTTCAATCAGAACCTCGCCCTGAATTAACAGCGATTGCCCGGTGTGAGGCGCCAGCCGTGCCCAAACATCGGCAGGCAGAGATGCCAGAATCTGATTGCGAGGCCGGTGTCCATCCGCAAAAAATAGGCCCGGCACCTGATTCCTGCGTGCTTGACCTACCTGACCGGCAAAGCCCGGAGCCGCCACTGGTGTGGTCACTGGGGCAGCCAGCGGATTTTGTCCCACTCTATAACCATTTAGCGCTGTTTTTACTAATTCAGACAAGGTTCACCTCTTCCTAATTCTTTCAATTCGTATTCAATACTCGATAGCGCATTTAGCTATTAGCACTCTAATCAATTGCACTGTTGATAGTGATGAAAGGTGCTATTCACGCGCTGTGCTATTGTGTTTTAACTATCTCGCAAAGATATAAGCCGCTCATTATTGTGTTCGCCTGCGAACATTGCCGAAAGGGGAAAATAAGGTTCGGCCTGTCAGGGAAAACCCTTGTGTTATCGTAAAAAGCTGAATTCATGTCAAAATCAATAGCTGTCTGGCTAAAGCGTATGGATTGAAGAGCATAGCAACCGGCATTTGCGCTCTTTGTTATAACTTCTGTAAATCCTTAACTTTCAATCCGCAGAACAGATCATCAAAGGTCATCCACATTACCTCCGATTGCAAGGGAAACACATGAAAAAGTTAGGCTTCGTCTTTTGCGCCGCACTGCTAACAGCAATAGCCGGCTGTAACCAACCATCGGAAAATCAGACGACATCTACAAGTGACACGGCAAGCAATACAGCCGCTGAAACACCTTCTACCTCAACTTCTAAAGGCACTATTGGCGTTTCGCTGCTGACAATGACGAATCCGTTTTTCAAAGAAATTGGCGACGCCGTTCAGGATGAGGCGAAGAAAAATGGTTACGAGGCCATTATTACTGCCGGTGAAATGGATGCGGCGCGCCAGCGTGATCAAGTCAACGACTTTATCGTGAAGAAAGTCAGCGCCATTGTGCTTTGCCCCTGCGATTCCAAAGCGGTTGGCACGGCTATTCAAGCCGCTAATAAAGCCGGCATCCCGGTTTTCACCGCTGATATTGCCAACTTAGATAAAACCGCCAAAGTTGTATCGCATGTAGCAACCGACAACTATGCGGGCGGCAAACTGGCGGGGCAAGCCATGATTAAGGCACTGAATGGCAAAGGCAAAATCGCCATCATTGATCATCCCGAAGTTGAATCGGGAATGCTGCGCACCAAAGGCTTTAAAGAAACGATTGCCGGAGCCAAAGGCATCAAAATTGTGGCGCAACTGCCTGGCAATGGCGCCCGTGATTTGTCTTTTAAGGTGGCACAAGACATTCTCGAAAAGAATCCCGATTTGAACGGCGTTTTCGCTATCAATGACCCGGCGGCTCTGGGTGTGGTAGCCGCACTGGAAAAAGCAAACAAGGTCGGCAAAGTAAAAGTAATTGGCTTCGACGGCCAGAAAGAAGCCAAGCAAGCCATCAAAGAAGGCAAGATTTTCGGCGATTCCATTCAATTTCCCGATAAAATCGGGCGCATCACGGTGCAAACCATCACTAAATATCAGAGTGGCGAAAAAGTGCCGCCCCAGGTGCTTATTAAGACCGCGCTTTACTACAAAGCGGACGCTGAAAAAGACCCGGCCTTGAAACCTTAA
>DASWNL010000670.1:0-1622 GCA_036399215.1 Abditibacteriaceae bacterium | reverse complement strand
AATCACACGATGTCCGGCCAACTGCGCCAGGTAAGAGCGAAAGTAAAACGTCACGCCCCATATCAAATAAACAACGAACAGCGTGCCCATCAAAATGTTTAACTGCCCCCAGGGCGTGCGTGGCACACCGGGCAACCATTGCGCGGCCCAGTTCAGATAATTCAGGGTGAAGGCATAAGAAGCATCATGTGCTCCTTCAGCACGGCCTGTCGGCACTAATCGGTCAGTCACAAAACGCAAAGCCACAGCTAATGAAGCGGGTAAAGTGAACTTCAAAATCCCGGCTAAAACGGCACCGGAAATTAGCCCGGCATAGGGCCGAACATAGCCCAAAAAGCGCATCAGTGACGAGTCGGTTTGTTGCCGATTTCGCACCTTGCGAAAAACCAGAAGATTGCGAGGAGAAGGAAATTTACCGGGAAAGTGTGATTTTAATGCCGCTTTGCGTTCGGCGAGGGAAACAGCCATATAAGTTTTCTTCGCACAATTAAGCAATGATAGCAAGGAAAATATCCCTATTATGTTTATGAAAACTCAGATTATTGAAGATGGGTTTGCACTTGTGCCCGATTTAGCAACCGCAAGCGAAGCGGATAATTTGCTGGCCGCGATTGAAGCGGCGCAGGGTGAACCGGGCGCGCGGCACGGAAGCGATGGCGTTTACGCAATGCGGAATCTATTGCAAGTCGAAGTTGTGCGCGAGTGGACGCAAAGAGTAAGGGTGCAGCAACTTCTGGGGCCGATTTTAGGAGACAAATATTTCCCCGTGCGCGGCATTCTATTCGACAAAACACCCGGTTCCAACTGGAAAGTGGGTTGGCATCAGGATTTATCTATTGCCGTGCAAAAGCGCGTTGATGTGCCCGCGTTTGGCCCCTGGTCGGAAAAGGCTGGCGTGACGCATGTGCAGCCACCGCGCGAAGTTTTGGAAACGATGCTGACTGTCCGCTTGCACCTTGATGAGTGCGGCGAAAACAATGGGCCATTGCGCGTTGTGCCCGCTTCACATCTGGATGGAAAATTGGCGCCCGAAGCCATTCAAGAAATGCGGCGCCAAAACGGCCAGGTGATTTGCACCCTTCCTCGCGGTGGCGCGCTTTTGATGCGACCTCTTTTGCTTCACGCTTCTTCGCCTGCGACTTCGCCGCATCATCGGCGCATAGTGCATATTGAATTCGCAAGCCAGAGTTTACCGGGTGGCTTAGAGTGGAATTGAAATCTCTATGTTTTTGCCGCTTCGCCGCTTTCAAGTGGGGGAACTGCACTGCCCAATGCTGCAAGGCGCATAACTTCTTCGGCTCCCGCGCCATGCGGCAGTTGACCGGCCAAATGGCCTTCACGCATCACCAAAATGCGATGTGATAAGTTGAGAACTTCCGGCAAATCGGAGGAGATCATTAACACCGCATAACCTTTGGCCGCCAGTTCAATCATTAAGCGATGCACCTGCGCTTTGGCGCCGACATCCACACCTTGCGTTGGTTCATCCACGATGAAAAAGCGCGGCCCAACCGTCAGCCATTTGCCGATAACGACCTTTTGCGCGTTGCCACCTGATAGAGTCGAAACGCCAATGTCTTGTTGCGCCGCTTTGATACCTAAATCGCTGATGCGCGCTTCTG
>DASWNL010000669.1:0-1734 GCA_036399215.1 Abditibacteriaceae bacterium | reverse complement strand
AACGCCATACATTGTAGTCGCTTTTCCCAAATCAATTTGCACCCATTGCGGGCCGGGGCCGAGTTCGACCCAGTTCCCTTCGGTGCCTTCTTTTATGCCGTTGGTAATTAAGGATAATTCTCCGATGATGGGAAAATCATCGCTGGAGGTGACGGTTTTGCCTTTGGAAATAATGCGGGCGCCTTTAGGCAGGTAAATCGGTGCGCGCAATTTGTCTGTGGGCTTATCGGCGGTTGTGTCTTTAACATGCCGTGGCGTGCCCTGATAACATGGAACAGGCAACGCGAAATTTGCCTTGGTCAGGTTGGCATTCGCACTCTTTGCGGTCGGTTTTGCCGGCGTTTTTGGTTTTGTTTTTTGGGTCTTTGCAGAGGGCGCGGCTTCGACAATCTGAAGCGAGAAGGTGACGCCAGCAATAAGAAACGCGCTTGATAAAACGATGGATTTCATTTCTCTATCCTTCACAACAAGTTGACAGATTTAGAATTGCTGCGCGAGAAATGGTTGCTTGCAGTTACAAATTCGGAATCTGCCAGTCAATCTCGCTTTGTCCCGCTTCTTTCAAAGCTGCGTTGATTTGCGAAAACGGGCGGCTGCCAAAAAAGCCCGTATGCGCCGAGAGTGGTGACGGATGCGCCGATTCGACGATGACATGGCGGGTCGTATCAATCAACGGCGCTTTTTTGCGCGCATAACCGCCCCACAAGACGAAAACCACACGTTCTTCTTTGTCATTGACCGCTTTCAAAACCGCGTCGGTAAACTTTTCCCATCCTTTGCCTTTGTGCGAATTGGCCTGATGCGCCCGCACCGTCAAAACCGCATTAAGCAGCAAAACGCCTTGCTCGGCCCAGGGCATCAGATAACCATTGTTGGGCACTTTGCAGCCTAAATCATCCTGTAATTCTTTGAAGATGTTGACTAATGAAGGCGGCTTAGAGTTTTTGGGCAATACCGAAAAACTCAGGCCATGCGCCTGGCCGGGGCCATGATACGGGTCTTGCCCCAGGAGAAACACTTTCACTTGGTCGTAAGGTGTGGCTTCAAGCGCGCCGAACACTTTATCTGCGGGTGGAAAGATGGTGTGCGTGGCGCGCTCGGCATCCACAAACTCGCGCAGTTTTTGAAAATACGGCTTGCCTAACTCATCACTCAAAACGCTTTGCCACGAGGCCGGAATCTGCTGCATGAAGTCCTTTGTCCTTTCAGAAAATTTGACTGAAGTTTTCCCATTACCTGCACATGATACCGCTTATTTTACTCCGATACAGGCGCCGTTTGATAACCTCAAACACAGAGCCTGTAATTTATAGCGAAACCTTTATGCTTATCGTTCACGTTCATGTTTGCGTCAAGCCCGATTGCATCGCGGCCTTTCGCGAGGCAAGCCTGGAGAATGCACGCCATAGTTTGCAGGAAGAAGGGATTGCGCGCTTTGATGTTTTACAAGAGCAAGATGAGCCGGCGAACTTTTTGTTGGTCGAGGTATATCGCGCACCCGAAGATGCTGCGCGGCATAAGGAAACCGCGCATTATGCCAGATGGCGCGAGGGTGTCGCCGACATGATGGCAACACCGCGCCGTAGCGTGAAATATCAAAATGATTTTCCTCCTGATGAAGGATGGTAAAACAATGTCGTAAAATAGTCGCACGCAAAGCTGAAAAATTATGATTCAATTCGATTTCGCCACGGCGCAACGTCTGGTGTTTGGAGCAGGAGTTTTAAAACAAAG
>DASWNL010000668.1:0-5996 GCA_036399215.1 Abditibacteriaceae bacterium | reverse complement strand
GTTGTCGCGCCCTCAAACTGTCTGGCGCGAAACGCCACCAAAACTCCATTAAGCCTGGCTCGCGCGGCCAGGGTTGGATTTTTTACCTCAGCAGCTAAGAGCGCCGTTTTAGAGAAGGCTTCTCCGGCTTGCATATCACGTTCTTGCGAGGCGTAGAGAATCCCCAAATTGTTCCAGACTAAGGCTTGCGCTCCCTTGTCCTGGAGTTCTCCACCCAGATCGAGCGCCTTTTTTAGTTGCGCTTCGGCTAAAGCGAATTGGCGCAGCGTGGTCAAAACGTTACCTAAATGCGTCGCGGCCAACGCCCAGCGAACGCGGTCTCCGCTCTTCCGGGCAATCTCAACGGCGGATTCAAGGGTAGCGGCGGCCTTTTCCGGCTGTCCAAGGGCTTGATAGGCTAAGCCCAGTTGCGCCAACGTCTTAACTTGTGCGCTTTTTTGCCCTTTACTGGTAAAAACTGTGGCGGCCTTATGCCATTTCTCCGCCGCCTGTGCGAAGTCGCCGCGAGCGAAGGCTTCCTGTCCCTGATTAGATAACGCTTCCGCTGTGTTGGGGACGCGAAGCTCTTTTTGAGCATAAAGCGTTTGGTGATGGCCTAATCCGGTCGCCAGAACAACACCCAGTAAAATTCGATACATAAGTCACAGTATAAGATGTTGTGTTAATTGATTTTATGGAAGTTACAACAAGAAATGACTGGCTTTGGCAAAAGGCGCTGTTAAACGTCAGCAATAAATCGTGATAAATTTTTATAACACCTCTTGACTTTGTTGGAGGCTGCAATTAGAATTGTTTGTTACGTGCGCTCTGATGTTCTAAGAAGCGCTGTGGAGTGAATCAATTTCAATGAACGTTTTAACTTTCGGTTTCGAGAATATGTTTGTCCAAATGCTGCAAAGCAGCGTTTTTGGCTTGCTCGCGTTGGCCGGCGGCTTGTATTTATGGCTGCATCGGCGTCCCCCGCTCTCGACCCGGAAAGTGCGCGTTTTGCGCGATGACCCCCGCCTGCGAAATTATCGGCGTTCATCGCGTTAAACCTTTATAAAACTGCACAGCCCGCTGTCGAGAAGTTCTCGACAGCGGGCTTTTTGTTTGTCGCTGAAGAAAATGCCGGGGGGCGTGGTGTAACGGCAGCACGCGAGGTTGTGGTCCTTGTAGTCCAGGTTCAAATCCTGGCGCTCCCTTTCTGGAAGGATGAGGGATGAAGGATGAGGGATGAAATTTAGCACATTACTTTTCATCCTTCATCCTTCATCCCTCATCCTTCAAAACGCCCATATAGCCCAATAGGTAGAGGCAGCAGGTCGAGAGCCTGTTTGTTCAAGGTTCGAATCCTTGTGTGGGCAGGAGGTAAAAATCAGGGAGTGTCGTTCAACGGACAGGACAGCACGCTTCGAACGTGCCGATGAGGGTTCGATTCCTTCCACTCCCAGATGCGAATTGAGTGCGTGTAGCCCAATCTGGCAGAGGCGGTTGTTTTAAAAACAACAAGTTGCGGGTTCAAATCCCGCCACGCACATTCCAACGTGGAACTCGGAGTTCGGAATGCGGAAGATAAGAGAGTTCAACAAAGGGGCGTCGTTTAATGGCAGGACAGCAGATTCCAAATCTGCTTATGAGGGTTCGATTCCTTCCGCCCCTGTTGGCTAATTTTGAATTCTTAATTTTAAATTTTGAATGAGTTTGGTTAATTCAAAATTTAAAATTAAGAATTCAAAATTGTCGTCAATGTGCGCGTAGCCCAATTTTGGCAGAGGCGGCTGTTTCAAAAACAGCAGGTTGTGGGTTCGAGTCCCACCGCGCACAGGAAATAATTTTGAATTTTAAATTATCACAAGTCATTCAAAATTTAAAATTTAACATTCATAATTGCCGTTCAAAATCTGCGTAGTCCAATTGGCAGAGACGCCACGCTTAGAACGTGGAGGTTGCGAGTTCGAATCTCGCCGCAGATAGAGACAATGAAAAATTAAAAATGAAAGGTGAAAAAGGACGCGCTTGGTTCTTGCATTTTTCGTTTTGCATTTTTCATTGATTCGCCTGTGTAGCTCAGCCCGGTAGAGCGTCGCGCTGAAGATGCGAGCGTCGGAGGTTCAAATCCTTCCGCAGGCGTTATAGAGGTTTATTTGTCGCTGTGATGTAAAGGCAACATGAAACACTGCCAGTGTTTATCTGCGGGTTCGATTCCCGCCAGCGGCTTGGTTTTTCAACCTGGTTGGAAAATGATTTTGCGGATTGCTCCGGGAGCCGGAGGGTCTCATAAGCCTTCTCTGGAAGTTCGACTCTTCCATCCGCAATACAATGCAAAATTAAAAATGTAGAATGCAAAAAGTGACGCCTTCAATTTTGCATTTTCAATTTTGCATTTTTCATTGTATCGGGAGCGCGCCGACGCGGGAGAGGCGGGCGGGGAACCCGCTTGCGGGTCGCATGTAAATCCGGTGCAATTGCTCAGTGAGTTCGAATCTCACCGCTCCCATACCTTTTACAAACTTCGCTTGGCTTTTCATTGCGACGGAGCAAGGCCACAGCCACACTTTTCCCTCAATATGCGACGCGGGAGCGGTAGTATGCAGTCAAAACCATAGAAGACTTCATGAAGACTCGTTTTTATATCAAGGGCAAAGCATCAACGCGTGGAACACCACCGAATGATTGTATTCTGTTTGTTGGTTGGGTCGCTGTAATTTCTTTATTGAGCTTGTCCTGTAACGTCTGCGCCGCACCGGATTTCGTGCGCGAAGTGCGTCCGATTTTTGAAAAAAGCTGCTTGCCCTGTCATGGGCCACAAAAGCAGAAGAGTGGCTACCGCCTCGACGTGCGTGACATTGCTTTCAAAGGCGGCGATAGCGGCCAGACGGCGATTATAGCCGGTGATGCCAAAAATAGCCTGCTGCTTCATTACATCAGTGGTGAAGATAAGGACATGGTGATGCCGCCCAAGCAGAGCAACGTGCCGCGTCTTACGCCGGATCAGATTGCAACGGTGCGTGATTGGATTGAAGCGGGTGCAATATGGCCCGAAGCAGCGAGTGCCAAACTTCAAGACCTCCAGGATTGGTGGAGCCTTAAGCCGATTACAAAACCGGCTTTGCCAAAAACTTCCACCCCTGACAACAATCCCATGGATGCCTTTATTAGAGCACAACTTGTCGAAAAGGGGCTGACGATGTCGCCCCAAGCCGACCCCCGCACGCTTTGCCGCCGCCTTTATTTTGATTTGATTGGCTTGCCGCCAACGCCCGAAGAGTTGGACGCTTTCGAGCGAGAATTCAAAGCCGATACGTTTGCTTATGAGAAGTTAGTGGACAGGCTGCTTGCCTCGCCACGTTATGGCGAACGGTGGGCGCGCCACTGGCTTGATGTCGTGCATTATGGTGACACGCACGGCTATGACAAAGACCAGCCACGCGCCAACGCCTGGCCTTATCGCGATTATGTAATCCGCGCCTTCAACGAGGACAAGCCTTACGCGCGCTTTGTGCAAGAGCAAGTGGCGGGCGATGTGTTATATCCAGGTTCGCGCGATGGCATTGAAGCACTGGGATTCATTGCGGCGGGGCCGTGGGATTTAATCGGGCACGCTGAAGTGGAGGAAGATAAAACCGATGGTAAAGTCGCGCGCCATCTTGACCGCGATGACATGGTGGGCAATGTTATCGGCACTTTTAGCAGCGCGACCATACAGTGCGCGCAGTGCCATAACCATAAATTTGATCCGTTCTCGCAAGAAGATTACTACGCGCTTCAAGCGGTTTTTTCCGCACTTGACCGCGCTGAAAAGACTTACGATCTCGACCCCAGAGTAGCCGCCGAACGCGCCGCATTGACGGCACGCAAAAGCGCCTTGCAAACAAAAGACAAAGTTTTGGCCGAGCGTATCAAACAAGCAGGCGGCGCTGAGTTGGCTGATCTGCAAACCAAGATTGCCGCTGCGCAATCGGTTGCCGCACAGGGCCGGCGCCCCGAATATGGCTGGCACAGCAACATTGAGCCGAAAGCCGAAACACGCAAATGGGTGCAGGTGGATTTAGGCACCCCCATCGCGCTTGATCGGGTCGTTTTAGCTGGCTGCTTCGATGATTTCAACAACATCGGCGCAGGTTTTGGCTTCCCCCCGCGCTTTCGTGTTGAAGCCAGCGACAATGTTGAATTTGGCGGCACACCGATTGTGATAGCCGCTCACGATCTCGAAGATTACGCGAACCCCGGCACCGCGCCTCAAAGCTTTGTCGCTACCGGCAAGACAGCGCGTTATGTGCGTGTCACGGCCACCAAACTTGCGCCGCGTCAGAACGATTTCATTTTTGCCCTCGCCGAATTGCAGGTGTGGGACAAAGCAGGGAAAAACGCGGCTTTAGGCGCGGCTGTGACTTCAAGTGACAGCATCGAAGCGCCGGTGCGTTGGGGACGTAAAAACCTGACCGACGACATTTATCCAGCCAAATCCAACGAAGGCTTAATCCTTTTGCACCGGCAGCGGGATGAGCTTTTAGCGCGTGTAACCGATGAGCCAACGCGCCGCGCTCGCGCTGAAACCGCCACTGCACTGGCCGATGTGACAAAGCAAATTGCGGCGCTACCAGCGGAGCGCGCCGTTTATGCGGGCACTATTCATACGGGCAGCGGTGCCTTTGCCGGCACAGGCGCCAAAGGCGGCAAGCCGCGCCCAATTTTTCTGCTGGCGCGGGGACAGGTGACTTCGCCCGGCAAGGAGGTTGGCCCCGGCACACTCAGCGCCGTCACAGCCCTGCCCCCGCGCTTTGAAATACCACTTGATGCAAGTGAAGGCGCACGACGCGGGGCGCTGGCGAAATGGATTACCGATGAAAAGAATCCTTTGACATGGCGCAGCATTGTTAACCGCGTGTGGCAGTATCATTTCGGGCGCGGCCTCGTAGAGACTTCCAACGATTTTGGCCGCATGGGCGTGCTGCCTTCACATCCCGAACTGCTCGATTGGCTGGCAGGGGATTTTCGTGATAATGGCGGCTCATTTAAGCGTTTGCATAAGCAGATCGTGACCAGTGCCGCTTATCGCCAGTCATCCAAAGTGAGCAACGTCAAAGCTGCCCAACTTGATAGCAACAACGTGATGCTGTGGCGGCAAAACCGGCGCAAATTGGATGCGGAATCGGTGCGCGATGCCACATTAGCCGTCAGTGGCACGCTTGATCTCACGATGGGTGGGCCGGGTTGGCAGGACTTTGTGATCGAGCGTCCCGAACACTCGCCGCATTATAAATACGACAAAGCCGATCCCGCCGATGTTAAAACGTGGCGCCGTTCAATCTATCGCTTCATTGTGCGCTCGCAAATGCAGCCTTTCATGACCGCACTTGATTGTGCCGACCCTTCGATGCGTGTGGACAAGCGCAACGAAAGCGTCTCGCCCGCCCAAGCCTTGGCCCTGCTTAACAATGGCTTCATGGTGACACAGGCCACACACTTTGCCGCGCGCGTCGAAAAAGAAGCCGGGCCGTCACCACAAGCTCAAGTAGAACGCGCCTTCCGCTTAGCTTTTGGCCACGCGCCCAGTGCGGAACAAACCACCAAATTAACAGCTTTTGCCAAAGAGCACGGCTTGCCCAATCTAAGTCGCTTGATTCTCAATTTGAACGAGTTTGTTTTTGTGGATTAACGTCCCTTCAGGCTGTTCCAAAGCCTTAGCAGAGATGTTGGCAAAAGGATATAACCCAGAATGAAAAAATTAAAGTTCAGCCTCCTGGCGCTTTGCTTGTTGGCGCCGTTAGTCACAGCGAGAGCGGCGGAGAAAAAGTCCTCGTTGCAAAACAGCGGGAAAAAGCCTCCGTTGCAGAACGTTGTAAAGAAGCCTTCTTTGCAGGACACGGTTACCTGGCTTTTTCGCAAGATAAACGATTATGGTGGCTACTTCTGGGAAGATGTGAAGTTTGAGAAGGAGATTAGCGTTGATGAAAGTGAGGACAAAACTGTTCTTGTCATTAACGAGAGCATTCTCTCAGATTTTAATACCG
>DASWNL010000667.1:0-6008 GCA_036399215.1 Abditibacteriaceae bacterium | reverse complement strand
TGTCCACGCGCGAAGTTGTATGGAATTGTTGCGTCTTGGTGTCGTAGTAACCGGCTAACTGCTCGCTCATCATTTTCAGATAGTAGTCCGGCAAGTTGAAATCAGCCGGGGCCAATTTCAGTTGCTTGAAGTAAATGTTTGCCGCGACTAATTCATTGGAGGCGACACTTTTGTCCATGTTTTTCTTGAGCATGGCCTGAATTTGAGCCGGCGATTGCACACCGCACAGGACTTTCTTCCTGATAGGCAAGCCACGCACAACACTGGTTTCGCGTAAGACATTATCAGCCAGATTCTGCGCTTCTTTGGCGGTTAAAACCGATGAGGCAGGCTTATCAGGGGTCTTGCTGGTTTCGGACATCGCCGATTGAAAATTAAAAACTAAAAATGCTATGGTGAAAAGAAACGGTTTGCTCATGATTTTCTCTGTGCAATTAACGTTATGAAGGCTTGCGGCTGATTGGTTTGAGTATTCCATTGCCAGAGGTTTGCTGCTTCCAACCATTGCCAGCCCTCCAGGAGAACTTGCAAATTTGTAAGCGTGGTGCGCCAGATGGTGCCTTCGACTTCGCCTTGAGGTGCTTCACGGGCAAAGAGACTCAGGCCGAGGACGCCACCGGGCGCAACAGATTCGATTAAACGCCGCAAAACAAGCGGTGCATCAACGCCTAAAAACTGCACGCTGTTGACGGCAATAACCAGGTCATAACTTTCTAAAGTGCAATGGCGTAAATCGTCCTGTCTCACTTGAGCCGTAGCCCCGGCTTGCTGCAACAATCGGTGTGATTTCTCGGCGCCATTGCTGGTGAATTCGATGCCGGTGGCATCGTAGCCCTGTTGAGAAAGAAACAGTAAATCCTGTCCTTCACCACAACCGGCGTCTAAGGCATTGCCTGGCTTGTCTGTTGTGCTCCATCGCAGGCTGCGATGATAGCGCACGGCCCGCCGTGCCAAAGGGCCAGGTTCATAACCATAAAAGTAACTGCTGCCTGCAAAGAGCGAATTCCATCGCTCGTTTTCGGAAGGGATATTGAGAGCCGAACTCGTGGGCTGAATATGGTGCATGGAACGGTCGCAGCGTTTCAAGAAATGGGATACTAAAGCGGTTTTGACTGGTTATTTAACACTTCGGTTGAACTGTAGTTTAAAATGTTTCGCAGTGTTCTCTGCATGAAATTGTTGTCTTACCGTTAAAAGTGTGAGTTTCTTGGCCGAGATATAGTTGATATGTCCATGCAGGCGCTGTGATTGTCGTAATGCTTAACTTGACAAAGGGGCGTTTTTTCCCTTAGAATAGCCTCACTTGCCTGCCCACAATTCTGAAAGGGGATTCCCATTGGCCGGACGTTTTGTTACGCCCTACGTTAGAGCCATGCTCTATAGCCATGCTCTGTCGTTTCCCTCATTGAAAATCATGTTGAAAACCTCGTTTCTCTCGCTCTTTGCCCAACCCGCCGCCGAAAAAAGAAACTGTTTCGGCGGTGTCGCTGCATTAGGCAGCCTTTTTGTTGGGTTGCTTTGCTCGTCAGTGGCTCTCATCGGAACCCCTGGCCCTGCGCAGGCGCAGCTTACCATTCAACCGGCTATCGTGCTCGATTTCTCGGTTGCGCCCGGCCTGGATACAATCTATGGCCGTAAAGCGGCTGACGCCTTAGCTGTAGAATTGCAAAAGTCGGGCGATTATGAAATCGTGCCGCGCCAACAGGTCGAACAAGCTGTGGCCACTCTGCCCGGTTTGGCTCCGCCTTACACTCCAGCCACACAAGCTCGCTTAGCTCAGGCTGTTAATGCCAACGTAGTGTTTTCGGGCCGCGTTACCACTGCCGAAGTCACCAATCGCCGTGTGGCCCGCGTCACTTTGGAAGTGCGAAAGTTAGAAACGCTAACCACGGATTACGTCAACGGCACGACGGTTTCCGAGAGCACCTCAGAGTTGGCCGATGTAAGTTCAGAAGTGCTTGTTGACCAAGCCTTGAATAAAGCTGCCGCGACTGCTGTTTTAAAGCTCAAGAGATCGCTTCCTCCCTCCGGCACGGTTCTGAACACGACGGTGAACGATGTTGAACTCAGCGTCGGTTCTCGCATTGGAGCGGCTGTAGGGCAGCGCTATTCTGTTTTGCGCGATATTTATAATCGCTCCAAAGACCGCGTAGAGCGCATCAAGATTGGCGAAGTTGAAATCGTCAAGGTGGAGATGGATCAATCGGTAGCGCGCATGGTAGGCGATAATCCTGCCGGTGTGCGCACCGAGGATAAAGTGCGCCAGATTTTTGTGCCGACTTCCTATCCTATGAGTCCCGATGGCACAGCCAGCCCGACTTCACCTGGGCCAACTACCGGTAAAGCGCACGGCAAAAAACGCAGCGCCACCAGCAAATTGGGCGGCCTTGCAGCCCTGGCTTTGTTAGCTGCTGTTTTTGGCCTGGGTGGTGGCTCGTCGGGCGGTAACACCGGACTGGTGCGTGCCCAATCAACTTCCAATTCCATTAATCCAACCATCAGCCTCAACTATTCTCGCGGAGCGCCACGCTTGTTCGTGCCAACGGACTGTATCGTGGGTTATTTCATCTACCGGGGATTAACACCGGATGCGTCTTTATCCAGCGCCGATCCCTATGATTTTCAGGCCGGCACTGCCGTGCAATACATTGACAACACGAATATCTTTACTGAGCGCAATGTGCAGATAGATGCGCCGGACACAGAGAACACCAGTGACCCTTGCCCTCCGGCTACCATTCCCACCAATACAAGTGTTGTGGAGGGAGGTGCGCCTTCCTCTGATGTGCAATTCAACGAGGACGACATCAGTGCCGAGTTCACTCAAGAGCCGCTGTTGCCGGGCATTCAATACTTCTATCGCGTGCGCCGCGTAACGGTAGAACGTCGCCAGTTCCAGAATGGCGACGACCTGGAGACCGAATACAATTTAGTTTTGTCCGATGCTTCGGGTGCCAGCGGCGGCGCGACCTCACTGGTCAAGCCAGAGATTAGCTCTGCCGGTGGCAACTTCGACACCAACGTTTTCGTAACCATTGCCGGAGTTGTTGACGTTCCGAACATTCCGCCCATTACAGCCACCACTCCAACTACGCGGCGTGTGAATCGCTACGTGGATGACGGTATCAAATTCATTTTTGAAATCAGCAACCTGCAGGATTTTGGAACCGGCCTTTCTGCTGCGCAACGTGCTTTGAAAGTGTTTACGATTCAGCAAGCGATTCAGCCGCCTTCGGCAAATGGTGATATTACCTTCAACTTCGGTAACATTATCCTGCCTTCGGACATTGACACAACGGAACCCGTCTTTATCCGCGTTGGCGTGACCAACCCCTCGGATCAGGTTCCAGCGCAGGTCTTCAGCAATCGCTTCCAATTATTCACCGGCGCCGCCGGGGCGTTGCAGGCTGGAGCGAAAGCGGCCCTGCCAGGACAGAAGAGCAGCAAGAAGACGGTTATTGCTCCCGCATTGCCAACGGCACCGCCCGGACGCCCCACAGTGCGCTCCCGTTGGCAGCGTAACCAACGCGTTGGCTCTGGAAATTAGCGAGGAATGAGGAAACAATCCGCTGCTTAATGCTCTGCATTGAGCAGCGGATTTGCTTTACACTAAGACCATGAAACATCGAAATTTAGGCTCGTTCATAGGTGCCGCACTGGCGCTTATGGTGTCTGCTCCTCTCATCCAGCCCGTTCAAGCCCAAAAAGAATCGTTTGCTTCGGCGCGCGAGGTGTGGCCGGGGCGGCGCATGGTGATGCTTTTACCGCTTCAACTTAGCGACAACTGGAATGCCGATGCTCGATGGGGACAAAGCTTGCTGCGTCCCTCGGAAGCGCAACTGCGCACGGCACTGGAAAAAACCGGCAAGTTTTCGGTGGTGCAGCCCTATCGTTTTGATCCTATTTTGCAACGCGCCTTATTAGACAAGCGCATTACGAAAGACCAGATTGATGAATTGGCAACCACTCCGAGTTTACAGTCGGCAAGTTCTATTCTGGCGAATTTGGGTTTTGACTTGCCACCGTTAATTGCTGATTTTCGTCTGGAAGAAGTGCGCTCCAGCGGTCCTGAAAAAGCGCCGACTATTCAAGTGCAAGTTTTAGGAAAACTTTATCCGATTAACTCGCAGGAAGCCGACCAGACCAAAGTTTTCACGTCTGACCCAACACGGTATCGTATTTCGCAATTTGATACCGTGATCGGTGCCGCAACCAATGCGTTCCAGATGATCGCCAACGAATTTGTGAAACCGATTCCCGAAGCAGTCTTGCCGCGCGTTGAGCCGCCGCCTGCTGCCGAAGACGCCAAGGGCAAAAACGGCAAGGCGCCGGGTAAGGGTGCGGCTCCAGTTGCTCCCACAACTCCGGCTGCGCCGACCACACCTGCTGCGCCTCCAACTCCGGCCAAGCCTACAACTCCGGCTACTCCGACAACACCATCAACCAATGCATCACCATCGGCTACTGCGAAGAGTGCCGATGGTGATGGCAAAACTACAGGCCACTCTACAAATAACGAGGGTGCCGTTTATGTCAATCCTTTGAATCGTGGGCCTTTAACGCGTAATCCGTAATTTTCCTGCCTTAGAGTCGCACCTTTTGTAGTGCTACCCGTTCATGCGCCTCGCTACCAAAGTCTTTTTTAAACGGTCATCGCGCCAGGAGATATTTCCTGTGCGCGTTTTATGCTTTGGTCTGGGTTATCGTGGTGCGCGTCCTGTTTTCGGGATGGTATTAGCGCTGTGCCTATTTCTTTCTTTGGCGGCGCAGGCACAGCAGTTTCGTTTTACTTTGCGGGCTGAACCGGATTTGATACCGGCTAACGGCACCTCGTCAACTTCGATTTTCGTGCAGGTGCATAACAATGGGCAGGGCGCCATTGCACCTCAGGCGATTGTTCGATTTTCAACGACCTTAGGCATCATCGAACCGACAGCGCGCCTGATTAATGGCACGGCGCGCGTTCTGTTGCGCTCTTCAGCCACACCCGGCACTGCGATTATTACAGCGTTTGTCGGCAACTCACGCGAGCAAATAGCGGTTGATTTTTCTAATGACCGTCACGGCTTGTCGCGCTTCTGGCAAATTAATGGCGCGGCAGTTTCCTATGGCGTTACCAAGAGTCTTATCATCGCGTCGGGGCCTTGTTCGTTTGACCTTGGCGACACACATATCGAAAGCGACACACGCCTTGATATTGATTTAGCCAGCCAACTGGTATGGGCTGAAGGCAATGCCGGCAACGTGATTATCAGGCAGGGCGAAGGCTCGAAAAGCGTGCAACTGCGTGGCGACCGCTTATTTTACGACCTGCGCCGCAAGCGCGGTGTAATACGGCGCACCGATTTATCTCTGGGGCCAGCACGGCAGGAGTTCATGGGGCGCAATCTGGCTCCGCCTCCGGGCAGCGCCGGGGCCGAGGGTGCTCCTACCATCGCGCAAGCGATTGAAGAGAAGAAAGTTGGGGTCACGGTTGCAGGTGCAGCAAGCAAAGATACGCCTTTTGAAAAAACGCAGCCGACATCTTCTGCATCAACATCTTCTGAACCCGCGTCTGTCCCAAATACTTCGTCACCGGCCACTTTCAGCCTGCGTCCGGCAGCCCTGGATTTAAACCAGGGTCCGCTTTTGCAAAAGGTAAATGCAGAAGCCGGCAAAGAACCGGGCCGCGTTGCAGAGGTGCCGAATAAACAGGCTTTACTCAACGGTTCAGATAAAACCGACTCGGACAAAACTGAGCCGGAAAACAGCGGCCCCGACGAAGAGTTGCAAAGTGTGCCGACGGCGCCGCCTGCTTACAAAAAGCTACCCGAACAACTCGAAAAACCGCGTGTTGCCGAGCCTTCACCGCCGGAATACGATAATCAGCGTGGTTACTGGGTGGTTTCGCGTTGGATGCGCGTTTTTCCTAACGACAAACTGCAATTTGGTAAAGCGACTGTTTTTTACGCGGGGCGCAAGCTGTTTTACATGCGCCTTTATGTGGCGCCGCTTGATGGCTCCTTCAA
>DASWNL010000666.1:0-6951 GCA_036399215.1 Abditibacteriaceae bacterium | reverse complement strand
GATTTCAAAGTCGCCGCCCGCACCAGAGCCATCACCAGTATCAACAGCGCCTTCGTTGTTGCTTTCGCCCGAAAACTCGGCGCCGTTACCTTCACTGCCGATGACATTCAAGCCACCGCCACCACCCTGGCCACCGCCCGGATTACCCTGCGCCCCACCGCTGCCACCGGCTCCGGCATTGCCACTACCAGAAGAACCACCAGCACCAGCCGCTGCACCCGCTGCACCGCCGCCAGCACCTAATAACCCGCCACCAGCACTACCCTGGCTTGCACCGCCACCTTGTCCACCTTGACCGCCTTGTCCACCGGCGCCACCCTGACTTCCGCCCTGGCCGCCACCGGCACCCAGCAATCCACCGTTTCCGCTATTGCCTCCGGCATTGCCGCCGGCTGCGCCATTAGAGTTTCCAGCGCCTCCGGCTCCCCCGGCACCTGCACCGAGCAATCCAGCGTTGCCTCCGTTATTACCAGCGCCGCCAGAAGCGCCCGCGCCACCGTTGCCAGCATTCCCACCAGCATTTCCGCCTGCATTAGCGCCGCCAGCACCACCAGCGCCAGCACCCAACAGGCCACCAGCGCCGTTATTGCCGCCCTGCCCATTGTTGCCGCCATTGCCAGCATTGCCAGCAGCGTTGTTCCCGTTATTCCCTCCAGCGCCTAAAAGACCGGCGCCGTTGTTAGCATTGTTGCCGTTATTAGCTCCGCCACTGGCGCCAGCATTACCGCCACCACCGGCGTTACCGCCACCGGCAGCGCCACCTTGATTTCCGCCTTGATTATTCCCGCCTTGTCCGCTGTTGTTGGAGTTGCCCGCATTAGCCGGATTGCCTCCACCATTATTTTGTCCGGCGCCTAACAGATTGCCGGGCGTGGCATTATTTGAATTAGCATTGCCCACATTGGCGTTACCGCCGTTGTTTCCATTGTTGCCACCCGCGTTATTTCCCGCAGGTTGACCGCCGTTAGCAGCGGCATTTCCATTAGCGTTTGCGTTAGCCGCATTGCCTACGTTCGCAGATGTAGGCGTGCCTGTCCCGTTGTTTTGACCGGCGCCAAGAACGCCCTGATTATTCGGATTATTGCCGTTGCCCGCAGCCGCGTTTCCAGTGCCGAGCAAATTGTTGGAGTTGCCGTCAGGCGCTGAGTTCGCATTGCCGCCAGCATTGCCAGCAGCGTTGCCAACATTAGCGCCGTTTGCCGGGGTGCCGGCGTTCGCGCCCTGATTATTTCCTGCGTTGGCGCCATTATTAGCACCACTAGCATTACCACCAGCATTAGCGCCACCAGCTTGCCCGCCATTATTTGCATTAGTGCCGTTGCCGGGGACGGGCGCAGTTCCTGAAGGCGGGTTACCGTTATTGCCTGCATTCGCATTTCCCGCATTCGCATTTCCCGCATTCGCATTTGATGCTGCATTATTAGGGTTGGATGCCGCATTGCCAGTGCCCAAAAGGTTGTTTGAGTTGCCTCCATTGGCCTGAGTGCCATTGGCTCCATTACCGCCAGGACCAGCACTTCCGTTCGGCGCATTACCATTTGAGGCAGCGTTCGGCGTCCCATTATTCGTCGGATTGCTATTAGCATTCGCTGTGTTAGCGTTTGCCGCATTACCGTTTGCCGCATTGGGATTTGCCGGGTTTCCTGTGCCGAGCAAGTTTTCTGGATTGCCGGCGTTCGTTGTGGCCGGTGGAGTTACGATGCCGACAGCCGCGCCCACAGCACCACCAGCAGCATTTCCGGTATTTGCATTAGTGCCGTTGTTCGCGTTGTTTCCAGTAGCACCTGGCTGAGACGTCACGTTGTTTTGGTTGGTCGCATTGGCCCCATTGTTAGCGTTGGGATTGGTGCCGGGCGCTGGCGCAACCGGGGCAACTAAGGGCGTTTCGCCACCGACTACGTTGTTTTTATTGGGGCTATTCGCCTGAGTTCCGTTTGGTGGCGGAACGGGGCGCGTTTCGGTTCCCTGCGTTGAAGCGATACGCGGATTTTTAGGTGCAACCGGAGTTGGCTTGGTCGCAGTTGGAGCCGCTTTGTCAGGATCGTCTGGCGTGCCAGCTAAGCGATTCTCTTCACGTTTGGCTTCGC
Source organism: Abditibacteriaceae bacterium (assembly GCA_036399215.1). Lineage (GTDB taxonomy): Bacteria > Armatimonadota > Abditibacteriia > Abditibacteriales > Abditibacteriaceae > DASWNL01. The sequence continues at coordinate 4,864 of DASWNL010000666.1, read as the reverse complement.
GTTGTTTGATAAGAGCAGCGTATTTTTGAAAGGCTGGCGTCCACGGCTTATAGCGAAATGGCGAAGTAAGGCCCTGTGGCATCGCGGCTTGCTCTTCGGGTGTCAGTTTCGCTTCGCGGGGCGCGCGTTTGGGTGTCTCTTTTTTCGGCGTGGGTTTGGGCGTTGCTTTGGCTGTTTTAACGGGTGCGCCGCGCGTGCCGCCGCGACGGTCTTTGCGGTCAGCCCGATTGGTGCGCTCGGCGCCTTTGCGTGCTTCGAGCATCTTCTTGAGTTGCTCTTTAGTTAAGCCTTTCCACTGCTTCAGATTCTGCTCACTCAATAACTTGCGCAATTCCTCGATTTGTTCGGGCGTAAGCGGCTTGATGCCCGGCATGATCGGTAAATCTTCGGGGAATTTTATAGCGGCCAGTTCTTTAGGCAGCACGATTTTCTGATCGGGCGGCACATCCCATAATTTGGCGAATTTAGTCGGCGTGAATTTGCCGGGCTGTGCCTGCGTTTTGGCTGCCGATTTATCAGCACCTTTTTTGTTATTCGGCTTTTCGTTTTGCGTGCTCGTTTTTTTGTTGTCCGCTTTGGAAGCGGCTTCGGCCTTGGAATCTTTAGCGCCAGCGTCGTCTTTTACATCGTCTTCTTCCTTAGCTTCGGCATCGTCTTCTTTATCTTGCCTGTCATCCGCATTTTTGTTCCGTTGGGATGTGGCTTTGGGTTGCAGCGTTTTCGTTGCCTTATTTGAAGGCTTGTTGAAATCAGCACGCGCTAACAGCGGCTTATTCTTGTTAGCACCGCTTTTATTCTGGCTGCCTGTGCCTTGCTTGCCCTGACCGGAAGCCCCGCCCGCTTTTGCCATTTTGCCGCCGGAACTTTCGCCACCTTTATTCTGTTTTGCCGCTTCCTGTGCTGCTTTGGCAGCAATCGCGGCGCGCAAGGCCGCTATTTGTTGAGGGCGCAAGCCGGCTTCTTTAGCAGCCTTGAGTCTGGCCTCATCACGTTTGGCCAGACGCATTTCGGGCGCCTTGCGAGTTACGGGACGCGAGGCTGTTTTGGCTTGCGATTTCGCATTTTTGTTAGCGGCAGACCGCTTTTCGTTTCGTTTTTCAGGTGCCGGCGTGGGACGAGCCTGCGGTGCTTTGGGCGGCTTGTAAGAGCCGATACGCACCGGGCGCAGTGCATCTTTCTTTGGTTCTTCGGCGAAGAGAGGCAAGGGCCGCCGTATTACATCGCCAATTACGCAGACGGCGACGGTATTAATCAGCAAAGAAATGAAAAACGAAACCATCAATAAGCGGTCACGAAACATAAAAACTCCAATACGACTTAATTCCTGGAAACCGGCAGGGCGTTTCCTTCGGCATCTACGGGTTCAGTGGCAATCAGCAATTGCAACGGCTTGCCTGACGGCGAAACCGTCGTATTCACCGAGTCAATTACGTCAATTAAATTCTGAGCGCTTTGCGTTTTAGCGACGTTGAGAATGACTACCGCATCCGGCGTGCGCGCTAATGCCGTGCCCATCTGGCTTTTAAATTCGCCCGCCGACACCTTGCGACGCCCAATGAAATACTCGCCGCGCGCATTGACGGTTACTACCACTTTGGCCACGCCGGTGCCGCTTGCTCCACCATCCTGCTGATTGGCATTGCCCTGACGCGGCAGCGCCATGTTGACGCCTTTCATGCGCACCATCGAAAACGAGGAGAACATGAAAAAAACGAGTAAAAAGAAGATGACGTCAATCATCGGAATAATCTCGATGCGCGCCTTCTTGATGGGAGCTTTTTGTATTTTCATTTTGATTCATTCACCGCCGAGGCGCGGAGACGCAGAGCAGTCCAGTGAGGAGAAGGGGGCAGGGGAAATCAGGAGAGTCTTCTGTTTCCTCTTCTTTTGACTTCCTCTCTGCGTCTCCGCGCCTCGGCGGTGAATCATTCGGTTACCTCTGCCGCATTCTTCGGCGAGGTAGCAATCATCACGTTGCGCGCGTTGGATTGCTTGATTAAATCGAAAACTTTTTGAAAGCGTTCGATGCGCTGCTCTTTGTCGCAGTTGATAATTACCGTCACTTCGGGGTTTTCCTGCACGCGCGAAGCTAAAAGCGGCAAGATTTGAGCATCGGGCGTGGCTTCCTGTCCCACGAAAACGCCGCCTTCTTTGGTGATGGATACCACGACTTTTTCTTGCGGATTCAGCGTGGCCGTGCCGCTTTCAGGCAAATCAACGCGTTTACCATCCAATTGCACCATCGCCAGGCTCGTCATCATGAAAAAGACGAGCAAAAAGAAGATGACATCAATCATCGGAATGATCTCGATGCGCGCCTTCTTAATCTCCTGCCGGGGAATTTTCATGTTTATTTCCCGACTTCAGCGACTAAACGCTCACCTTTGCGCTCTTGCTCATCGCGCACCGAGGCCAAAATGTTTAAAAGCTGTGTGGCGCGCGTCTCCATGTCGGCAATGATTTCTTTAACGCGCTCGCTGAGGTAGTTGTAAAACGGCAACGTAAAAATGGCGATAACGAGACCGGTAGCTGTAGCAATCAAGGCTTCGGCCACGCCGCCGGTAATAGCGCGTGTGGCGGCTCCGGCATCGCTGTTGGCGCCCACTACATCAAAAGCTGCGATCATGCCGGTAATGGTGCCGAGCAAGCCCAAAAGAGGCGCCATGGTAATAATGGTGTCCAAAATTCCCAGGCGCTTGCTCAGTTCGGGCGATTCGCGCAAGGCGAGTTCTTCCATCGAACGCTCAATCGAAGCGTTATCCAGATGGCGATTGCGCAGGCCGTTAGCTAAAAGCGCAGCAACCGGCCCGGAAGTGGCTTCACATACCTTCAAGGCTTCATCGGTTTGCCCGCTGTGCAAGAGGCTTTTCAGTTTAACAAGCAACCCTTCGGTGTCTGTTGCCGCCTTATTGATGGAGATGCTGCGCTCGATGATGATGGCTAAGGCAACAACCGCCATCAAAAACATCGGCCACATAACCCAGCCGCCTTTATGAAAAATCGCAATGCCGTTTTCAATCATTCCTGTCCTTTGCGCGTGTTAATTCTTTTAGTATGGTCGCTTGTTCTGCCCGACGCGGTTTTCTTTTGACCATCGCAATGGGTTTTGGTGTTGTTTTTCGAGGAATTGAATATTACAGCACGCAACACAAGAGCCACGTTATTCAGAGCGCGGGGATTACAGGCGAAACCTTGGAAGTATCTTGACTATGATTGTTGTCAGGCTGCACGTTGTTCACTTTGAGCGTGTGCGGGCCGTTGTGGCCTAAAAGCGTGCTGTAATACGGCCCGCCATGATTGGGCATCTGCGCTGAGGTCGCGGTCTGCCAGGGTATCAAAACACGCCAGCGCTCACAGTTGGCGCTGCGATGATGCTGTAGGCTTTGCAGAGCATCCTGCCACTTCTCCAAACTCGCATTCCACAACTGCCACCGAGGCTGGTTTTCAGCAGACACGCCCGGCAACCCGACACTGCTGGCACCTTCGGGGCTGCTGGCCGAGAGCAGATAGTAAATGTGATCCGAAGCGCTGGGATGGGTAACGCCATGTTCGCTGTCGGGGTCTTCTGTGAGCTTGAGACTAAAGAAGCGATTGATTTGAGATAATCTTCCCATTCGATTTCTTTAAGTGCCGATTGTTTGGCTAAATCAATGGCGGTCTTGCCATCAAGCGCTTGGGAAACTTGTAGGTTTTAACCGGGTATTGATAGATATGATAATAGATAGTTGGTATTGAAAAGATGAAGCAAGACAAAAAAAACAAAATTTGGGGTAAAAACAAATTCGAATTTTACCTGTCCTTTTTAATAGTTTTGTTTCTTATCATCTGGGCACCGCCCTTACCGCACGATTTAGGCAATGGGCTTATCACGTCCACCTTTTTGCTGGTGGCTATAATATGTGCATTAAATGCACTGCTGGATTTCAAGAGAATGAATAACTGGGAGCGCATTCTTGGCGTTATGTGGTTCTTCGTGTTGGTGTATTTTGCACTCATTTATATTTATGGGCTTACACAATACCGCGCCAGTCTGCGGCATGGTGGATAATTGAGGCCACTGCCCCATACAACATAAGATTGCGAGGATTGGGAAACACCAGGACACAGATCAAATCAGTCCCCGCGAGAACAGCCTAGCATAAAACAGCTCTCGGCAAAACGATTTGCTTTAATGCGAGCTATTGGCAAAGTATGCTGCTATTAATCTGATATGATTCGGTCTACCGGGGTAACTCGCAGAATTCAATGTTGTTCAGGCACTATTATTTAACTTATAGTGTTCACCCTCCTTGGCGTCTGAGATAATCTTCCCATTCGATCTCTTTGAGCGCCCATTGTTTGGCTAAATCAATGGCGGTCTTGCTATCGGGCGCTTTGGGAAACTTGTAGGCTTCAACTGGTTGGTTCTCTTTGGGCGTCCACGCTTTGAGACCGCTGCCATCGAAGCGACAAGAATAGATGCGCCAGCGCACTTTGCCCACTTTATCAGTTGTCTTGCCTGAAAAGGTCACTTCATTATCGCTCGGCCCGGCCCAGCCATCGCGGGTTAGGGTAATCGGCGCGTTTACTTCATTGTCTTTGAGGTTTTTGGGCGCAATGGTTGTGGCTTTCTTATCGGCCACAGATAAAGCGAACATTCCCTTATCGCTTTGTAAGAGCAGCTTTTGCCCATTGGGATAAATGCTCAGGCGCTGCACATCGCCGGGCAAGGTGAGAATGGTTTGTATCTGTTTTGGCTCCAGTTTCTTCAAGCTACGCGTGTGTGATAACTCAGCGGGAATGCGCCGCAGGGCATGAGCCACTTTGTTGTTTTGCTCGGTTGTGGTTACAAAATAGAGCCACCTGTTATCCGGTGAAAACAAAG
>DASWNL010000665.1:0-2262 GCA_036399215.1 Abditibacteriaceae bacterium | reverse complement strand
AAATTGCCTATTGCATATGTGAGGATGGCAATTTTCGCCCGCAACATTTTAAGGCTCTTGCCTTTTATGTCGTACCGTTTGCGATAGTAAAAGTTGCTCCTCATCAATACCTCGGATTGATGAAAGAATGTAACAGGGAAGTCTAGCGCTTCGCTAAGTTTTTCAAGTGTCTCTGGGCCCACGCCAAGCAAACCCTTCTCAATTTTTGAAAGGTTCGCTTGGCTTAGACCAATCTTAGAGGCTAAATCGTCCTGCGTAAAGCCTCTTGCTTCACGTGCCAAAATGATTGTAGCCGGGTTGAACATGTATGTAATGGTTAAGCGGTTTTCTTGATTTCGATTTCGATGGACGGTTCGTCCTGCGTTGGTAGTACGTCAACCCCTGCCGGTGGCAATGGAGCGACTGGAAGAGACGGCACCATGTCAGGTCGACCCGAACCGGCGATGCTGTCTAAGTCAACGCTCCAAATGAGTTTGCCTGAGTCCGTGTATATCGCCATCAGCTTCACCAGTTCATGAGAAGACTCTGACATAGTGTATCCAAGAAACACCACAGGCTTTTCGTCTCCGCCCTCGGTAGTCCGTTGGTGTTTGATGTTTTGGCTATTCTTACTTAGTGGAAAGCACGGGAGGAAGGTTTCTTCATCCAATTTGTTGAAGTAAAGAACGTAGTTCTTTGTGTGCAGTGCAATTCGCCCGGACGGCTCAATATGCGCAAATTCCGGGAAGGCAAGCACCATGCGCTGCTTAATAATCTCCCCGATAATTATTGGCCTTGCCTGATCGGAACGTTCCGAAGGCCTTAGTGCGCTTAGTGCTTTCAAATGAAGTTCATGCGCTTCTCCACACACCCTCCGGTACCGGTGAAGAATCGGATCGCATTCAGCGATGAATGCCTGTTCTTCGGCTGTTAATCGCTTTACAGATTGGGACGCATCCCACAAAAAGAGTACCTTTGTATCCATGTTTTGAGTCTGTTTTTACAGATGAAAAAATGAGAAAAAGAACAGCCCCGCGCCTCGCAGTTGCGGGGTTTGTTGTTTTTCGAAGGTAACGGAGGCGTGAATGAATTAACCAAATCTATGCGAATAATTTTTCCGAGATTATGTGACCGTGGATTTCTTCTATTGATCTTTTGGCGTCTCCCACCGCCCAGCAGCGGCCTTTTTGCTATCTCGCTACGCTTCTCGGGCGTCAGCTTAGCAGCGCGCGCCCCTTCGCTCTTTCAGCCCGCTTAGCTTCCCTAAAGCCACGGCAGCGGGGTTTTTTCCCGTGTCCTCTACTTCACCGGTGGCGCTATGTCTGTAATCAGCTTAGCTAACTGGTTTGCATCCTTCGGGCGGTGTGCTTTTGCCATGCGGTAAAGTTATCACCGTATGCCAGAGCGGTCAAGTACTGCTAAATTCAAACTGAGACACTACCAGCCAATGTACAATTATGCTTTTTACATTTCAAAACCTTATGAAATCACGCATGCGCTGCTGGAGAGCCCAACAATTTCAAATCCTCCAGAAATCGGTTCGAGATTTCTCCATTCGGGAGCACCACGCAAGCACTTTTTGGCAAAGCCCGCTCCGTTTGGTGCGGGCTTTTTTATGCTCTATCGACTTGCCGTGGATACTGGCGGCTCAGCACCACACCCACGACAACCAGCAGAACAGAAAAGACGAGGAATCCAATATTCCAACCTTCCGGACTGCGAGTTAACTCCCGAACGTTGTGCAGCTTTAGGATTTGGTGGTCTATGATGCCTTCCACAAGATTGAAGACGCCCCATCCAAGCAGCATACCGCCCGCGAGCAATGTTCCTGATTTGGCGGCGCCTTTATTTTTAGATACCCGCCATAGCCGTATCACGCCAACGAGCGTAACGAGAAGTGTAAAGAAGTGAAAGATGCCATCCCAGAACATGTTCACGCTTTTATTCACGGTAGAGGCTTCGGGTGGAAGTTTGGCCGAAAGCATATTGTGCCATTGAAGGATCTGGTGCAGTAAAATGCCATCGGCAAAGCCACCTAATCCGATGCCAAGAATGGTCGCTGCAGTGAGCAGCGGCACCGGTGTTAGAAGTATTGAGCCGCTCTCCAATGCCCGACGGGCATGTTGTCTGGCGCCCATTGATGCCAATGCAAAGACTATAACAGTCAGCACAAAGAAGGCTGAAAGCAGGGCGCCAAGGTTAGGAAGAAAAGTGCTGTTGAAAATCGCCTCCTAGATAAGGCGGTTGCAGGTGACGCAGGCTATGGCGCAGGGCCCGGTAAGG
>DASWNL010000664.1:0-5713 GCA_036399215.1 Abditibacteriaceae bacterium | reverse complement strand
CACCTGTTGCAGCGCATGGAAGAATTCGATGGGATAGTGATATTGACGACAAACCTGCGACAGAATATTGATGACGCTTTTATGCGTCGTATTCAAACTATCGTTGATTTTCCCTTCCCAAGTGCCGACGCGCGCCTGGGTATTTTGAGGGGCTTGCTGCCACAAAACATTAATCTTCCTACCACGGAGGATTTGCGGATTCTGGCTGAACAATTTGAGTTGGCGGGCGGCAACCTCAAGAACATCGTGGTTGATGCAACCTTTCGCGCCCTTTCCCAGAGCGCAACCAATTATGGCGCCGTGCCGACCATGACCTTGCGCCACTTGGTGGTCAGCATTGCCCGTGAGTATCAAAAATTAGGCAAACCCATCACCACCGGGGAGTTTGGAGAAACATTTTACGCCTGGGTCAGCCAGGATATTTTGCGCCCGAACCCCACTGCCTACAACAGGATTGGCGTTGAGATCGCGATAGGATTGCCGCCGGTTGTCAGTCAAACGCTTCCTGTAATCATTGAGTCATAGGAGTTTCAGGCATGGGCAAACTCAAAATCCAGGCAAAGGCTCCTACTAAAACACCGGCTAAAATCACACCGGTGCGCAATAAAAAACAGGCGCCCAGAAAGCGTGTGGGAACCCCTACCAAACTCAATGGCACACAGGCAAGTTCGGTTGATGGTCCCGCACGTGCCTCTACCACATCTAATTCCAACGCACCCATTCCTGCAGCATCCGCCTCCGTCGCCGTCAATAAACAGCTTGGTTCCGCTACAGGGCTGGAATCGGACACGGCATTACAGCGAAACCGTAAATCTTTATCTCTTAAAGGTTATGACACAGCCTCCGATCAGCGTATTGCGCCGTTAGGAACCCCGCCGTCCTCACCCGTTTCGTTTGCTTCGGCGTCTTCTCCATCATCCCCGCCTGCAAGCCAACCATCTGGTCAATCGGCAAACCTAACTACTGCCGGAGCAAGTACGCAAAAAGCGGCACCTTTGCAAATTCAAGCGGCCAAATCGCCAGCCGAGAAAGCAACTTTGCCCCCAACAGGCCAGGCTGCCAGAGAAATCCCAACTCCTGCTGCGGACAACGGCACGGGTAATAACACAAGCAGCAGCGCATCAACCAGCGAGGCGGCTTCAGCATCCACGATTGCACCAACGCAGGCTTCGGGCTTTCAGGCGGTGGTGGCAAGGGTCCAGCAAGCAACAAGCAGCCTGAAGGCCCATGAACCGGCTCCTACTAAGGCGAAACAAGCGCAGCAGGCCGCCGTTGGCCCAGCGAACGAAGTTGCAAGCAAGGCGCAAGCTCGGCAGGTTGAAATTATAGAACAGGAAGAACCTCAACCTTTTAATCGGGCAGGATTCAAAGCGGCGCTAATTCAAAAAATCGACGAGATTTCGCCGCGAACCCTCAAGGAAGCTGATGAATTTAAAAGCACTAATAAAGTCAGTGCCGTCAAAGCAGGCCTGACGGAACAAGTAGAGCAGGAAAGAGAAGAAGCTCAGGGCAATATTCGGCATAGGACACAGGAAGCGCCCAGCACCAGTGGCATTGAACCTAAATCCAGCACGCCCCTGCCGGAAGCTGTGCCGCTACAGGCTTCCAGCGATATTGGAGCCGAACAGGCCATACCTGCACCAAAAATAGCTTCTGAGGTTTCACTGCAAGCGGACAGTCTTCAGCTTGATGAGCAGATGTCCCGTGCCGATATTACAACCGAACAGCTTGAACAATCCAACGAACCACAATTTAACCAGGCATTGGAAGCGAGACAGGCGGCGCAGGCTAACGCGCTGCAAGCGCCAACGGTTTACAGACAAGAAGAAAATGCCTTGCTGTTGCAAGCGCGAGCGACAGCTAAGGACACGGCAAAAACACATCTCGAAGAGATGCACAGCCGCCGCGCCGATATGGCGTTACAAGTTGTGGGCTTGCAGGGCGCGGCCAAGGAGCAAGATGAAGTAAAGCGCGCTGGCGTGGCTACTGATATTCAAAGCATCTTCGACAAGACCAAAAAGTCCGTCGAAGACCGCCTGAGCCAATTGGATGGCGAAGTCAACCGCGCTTTTGAAGCAGGCGCAACTGCTGCGCAGAAAACCTTTGAAGACCACGTTGACAAACTGATGAGCGCTTACAAGCGCGAGCGTTATCTTAGCAGCGTGGGCGGCCTCGCGCTCTGGGTCAAGGACGCCGTTCTCGGTATGCCTTCTGAAGTTGATGCGTTTTACCAGGAAGGACGCGAACTCTATATCCAACAGATGGACGGCGTTCTGGATAATATTGTCACACTGGTTGAAATCGGTCTAACCGACGCGAAAAACAAAGTCTCTTCCGGCAAAAAGGAAATTCAAAGTTACATTCACGGCTTGCCTGTTTCCCTTCAGGAGGTAGGGCAAGAAGCGGCACGCAGCATACAAGGCAAGTTCGACGAATTAGCAGGAAGCATAGACAATAAGCAGGGCCAGTTGGTCGAATCGCTGTCGCAAAAATATACCGATAGTGTCCGGCAGATGGATGACCGCATTGCCGTCATGAAAGTGGAAAGTCGCGGCCTGGCGGGTAAAGCTGGAGAAGCAATAAGTGGGGTCGTCGAAACCATTAACAACCTGAAGACCATGCTGCAAAACGTCCTGACCGGGATGACAGATGTAGTGGGATTGATCGTCAGGGACCCCATTGGCTTTCTGGGCAATCTTCTCGCCGGCATCAAGTTGGGCTTTATGAACTTCACCGGAAATATCGGCAATCATCTGACAAAAGGTTTGATGGAATGGCTTTTTGGTGTAGTAGAAGGCGCCGGTTTGCAGATACCCGAAGCGTTTGATCTCAAAGGCATGTGGAGCCTGATTTTGCAGGTGATGGGCCTTACTTACACCAACATTCGCGCGCGAGCCGTGAACCTGCTTGGTGAGAAAGTCGTGAGCCGTCTGGAGCAGGCTGCGGAAATCTTCAAGATTTTGATAACGCATGGGCCGCAGGGGTTATGGGAGCACATAAAAGAAAAAATCGGCGATTTGAAAGCACTGGTGCTCGACCAGATAAAAACTTTCGTCATCGAACAAATCATCATGTCCGGCGTGACATGGCTGCTAAGCCTTTTTAATCCGGTCGCAGCTTTCATCAAGGCCTGCAAAGCAATTTATGACGTTATCATGTTCTTCGTTGATCAGGGGAGCCGCATCCTACAGCTTGTCAGTGCCATCCTCTCGTCGGTGACGCAGATCGCCAAAGGTAACATTGACGCTGCCGCAAATTTCATCGAAAACGCGCTGGCGCGCGGTGTGCCCCTCGTCATCGGTTTTCTGGCAAGCCTTCTGAATTTGAGCGGGCTTAGCGAAAAAATCAAATCCATCATCGAAACGGTTCGCAAGCCGGTCAACTTGGCTATTGACTGGGTGATTAAAAAAGCCGTCAATTTAGTGTCGACCACCGGCAATGCCCTGGGCCTCGGCAAAGAAAAAAGCAAAGCCCCAGCAGTTTCGGGAAAGGATCATCCCGCACTCGCACAGCACGCTGTAGACGAGTTAAAGAAGACCGATAAATCTGATAAAAAGCCTGGAGCTTTACGTAAAGAGAAAGAAAAGCAGGCCCAACAGATTGAAGCGGACTACACCGCCCGATTAGAACCCGGCATTAAGCTCAGCATTTACTTCCAAGACCCTGCCAAGGATTTGGAAGATCATAAAATTGACTTCAAGGTAGTCATTGCACCCAATACCACAACAGTAGCGGGAGCGATTCCTGACAATGAAATTGAGTTGGAGGTCGTTGAATACTACTTCGGCTCGCGGATCGGCAATCGCTTGTTTTCAGCAGATGAGATGGTGAAAGAAACAGCGATGGATAGATTGAGCGCAGAGAAGAATCTGCAAGATTGGGTGAGCAAGCGCAAGCTGTACGCGTTGCAGCCTGCACATCGGAAGAACACAGTGGTTCACTCAGAGGAAAAAGTTCCTCTCTACTCGTTTAGTGCCGATAAGGTAGAGGGACAGATTACAGGGGGTAAAAAGAAACGGAGTTACTATGGATACACGCAGCCTGCCAAGAAATCAGAAATTGGACTGAAAATTTTAAGCAAAGGACTTATGAAGTTACCTCCTGCTGGCAAATTATTTAATCCCGACTGGCACCAGAAGCATGGACGCTATAAAAGTCTGCGCCCAGGATCAACTCGTACTAACTTAAAATATAGTGATGTGATCCTCGGCCATGATGATAATCATGGCGGCGCTTCAGGTCACTGGAACAGAATCGGCCATATACAAACGCGGGAAGAGAATAAGACTTGGAACAAGCAACCGTATAACTACTGGGGGCCGGAAGAGAGAAGTGAGTCAGCAAAATCAGGAAATGAGGCCGAGTATTATGGCATTCCGGCGAAGTATTTCGGAAGTCATGGAATGTGGTGGTAGTAATGTGGTGGTAATGTTGTGTAGTCATGCTCACTAGTTACTTAAAGACAGGGGGACTCGCTTGCCAGAAACAGGCATATCATTATTGCATCTTCATACAGCTTATGAGGAGTGGTTAGGAAGACCAAACGCACTCTTTGAATTGCGAACCCGACAAGCGGATAAACATGTTCCCAGCGAGTTGGACTTGCTCCTCTTTCAACCACCCAATAATGAAAAGTTACCGGACGAAGAACAATTTACATACATCGCCACAGCGGGCCTAAGCACGTGTAAAATGCCGCGAACCCGCCCTTTGATGGAAGTCATCATCAGAGTCGATGGAGCTTATCCGTTTGATTTTCTTGAAGAGTTGGGACGCAAAATCGCTGAAATTGCCGTCTTACCCTTTCGGGAAAAAAATCAGTTTTATCCGAACTTGTTGATTTATCCGGTGCAGTTACCTTTGTTTGAAGGAATGGGGTATTTGCTCGTTACTAATTGGGCTGTAGAGTCTGAGAAATGGCTCTTCGTTCAAAAGCGACGCGTTCTTATGCTGAACTTAATTCCACTCTTTGAAAGCGAGGCTCAGATCGTCGGGGAAATCGGCGACCGTGAAGCCTCACGGCGCTTTCTTGCAGAAAATATTAATTGGTATAATCCTAAACGGGCGCCTGCCCATCTGGGCCTGCTGCCTCTCGATTCCGAGTGATTGGAGCAAGGGGCAGTTTTTGTACATCGCATTAACTAACTTTCAAAACAGCTTTTGTTCGGAATTTTAAAATACCTCGCGGGATAAATGTCAGACTACCTTGCTTTCATGAAAGCCTCACTTGAGGTACTTGTTCCCCTGGCTTTAATCGCTCTGGCCATTGCTCTTGTTTGTTTCATTCGCAATTACCTGCGTGCAGCCACCACCGAGAAACAGATTGCGACGATTGTTCAATTGGCCAATACAGGCATTGAATATATCGAGAACCTGGACAAGCAGGGCGCTCTTCCAAACATGTCGTCTGAGAGGAAAAGCAGTTACAAACTTGAGGAAGCTGCCCTCTGGATGGTGCAGGAATTAGAACGCGTTGGAATTTCGCTATCCGAAGAACAGGGCCGGCATTGGGTAAACGCCGAATTTCAGAAGCGGGCGGAAAGAAATCCCGTGGTGCCACCTGTGCCAACTCCTGCTTACGGAGAAATAGTGGTAGATAATTCTACAGAAGCCGCTGCTTTGGAAACATTTCGCCACCTGCTTCCAAAGCTGAGCCGCAGCATTTATTTGGCCGGAACGCAGGCCGACTTACTGATTTTGGAAATCAATAAGA
>DASWNL010000663.1:0-8429 GCA_036399215.1 Abditibacteriaceae bacterium | reverse complement strand
ATTTCCCGCTGGTTCAAACCCAGAACAAAGACGCATCGCGAAAGGTTCAAGTAAATCTTGATACCTTCCAGCAGGCGAAACGCCGTCTCCGCCTCGCAACGGTCAAGGTCATCTATGAACACCACCAGGCGCCGCTTTTCGTCCCATTCGGGCTTGTTTGTCTTTGGCAGTAATTGGCCAAGCACTTCATCGAGCAGCGCGCGAATCTGATCCGAGGGTAGTGAGACTGCAAGATGCTCACGCTCCCATGTTTCACCGGCTTCTTGCACTTTGGAAGCCTGGAAACCAATCATCTTGGTCACTTGTTCCATTTGCAACAACCCACCCCGAATCGCCACCTCGGAATACTTTTGCGCAGACAGCTTTGTTTTCGCAGCAGCATGGTTGCGCCATGTAATCTGCGAACGAATTTCATGCAGTAAGGCAACAATCGGCGCCGATTCGTTTTGATAGCGCCATGCTTCAAACCAAATGGCTGTAACGTGAGGATTAGCCGCAGCATAGCCTTTTGCCTCGCTCTTTAGTTTGGCGGGCAAATCGTCATGGGGGCCAAGCACATGCTCTCCAGTCAACTCATAGCGCACCTGGCGCAAGAAACTGGTCTTGCCCGAACCCCAATCGCCATGAATACCGAACACTTGAGGAGGCTTGCCTTCTGCGATAGCGTGTTTTACTACATCCAATAAATGCCGACGACCTAACAAATCCTGTTCATCAATAATTGGTTCGTCATTTAGCGGTGTAATATAATGGTCGTTCATCTTTTTCTCTACTGATTTAATATCAAATACCGTGAAAGTATACGCCTTTCAAACTCCCCTTCGTGGCTGTCCCTAACGAACCGGCTACACACTCTATTATCAAAGCGCGGCTTGACCTCTCCTCTTAAAGGGCACAAAATGAAATTGTATTCTTGAAGAGAACATCATGCCCCATAATCACTTTGACACCCTGCAAACTTTTGAAGCCGCCGACGGCCAGACCGCTCAGTTTTATTCGCTGCCGCAACTGGAAAAGCAAGGCTTTGCCATTTCACGATTGCCGGTTTCGATTCGCATCGTGCTGGAATCGGTGCTGCGCAACTGCGATGGAATAAAGATCAGCGAAGACGATATAAAAACTCTGGCCCAATGGCAGCCTAACGCCACGCGCACGGCGGAGATTCCTTTTGTGGTAGCGCGGATCGTCTTACAAGACTTTACTGGCGTGCCGCTTTTAGTTGATCTGGCCGCTATGCGCGCGGCCACCGCACGTTTGGGCAAAAACCCCGAAATCATCGAGCCACTGGTGCCTGTAGATTTGGTGGTTGACCACTCAGTGCAGGTAGATTATTCATCCACCTCCGATGCCTTGCGCCTCAATATGGAAATGGAGTTTAAGCGCAACCAATCGCGCTATGAATTTTTGAAGTGGGGAATGCAGGCCTTCGATACCTTTAGCGTAGTGCCGCCGGGCATTGGCATTGTGCATCAGGTGAACCTGGAATATCTCGCCAAAGGCGTGCTCAGCAAAGACGACATTTATTATCCTGATACGCTTGTCGGAACCGATTCTCATACCACGATGATTAACGGTTTGGGCATCGTCGGTTGGGGTGTGGGCGGCATCGAAGCCGAAGCCGGAATGCTCGGTCAGCCGGTTTATTTCCTGACGCCGGATGTAGTGGGTGTGCATTTAACCGGGAGTTTGCGCGAAGGCGTGACGGCAACCGATTTGGCCTTGCACGTTACGGAAATGCTGCGCGCGGCCAAAGTGGTGGGTAAGTTCGTCGAGTTTCATGGCGAAGGCGCGGCTTCGCTTTCCCTACCCGACCGCGCCACCATTGCTAACATGGCCCCCGAATACGGCGCGACAATGGGCTTTTTTCCGGTTGACGAAGAATCTTGCAACTACCTCGAAGCCACAGGCCGCACATCAGAGCAAGTTTCGGCGTTTCGCAACTATTTTAAGGCGCAAAATCTGTTCGGAATGCCCCGCGCCGGCGAAATTGATTATTCACAACTGTTGGAACTTGACCTCGCCGAGGTCGTGCCGGGCGTGGCTGGCCCGAAGCGTCCGCAAGACCGCATCAATTTACCGGAGCTTAAAAATAAGTTCATCGAGCTGTTTCAAAAGCCGGCTTCGGAAAGCGGCTACAACAAAGAATTCGATGAACTGGATGACCGCTTTCAAACAACGATTGGCCTCAATCTAAACCGGCATGTGACAATTGAGGGCGGCGGCGCACAGGGGCCGGAAAGCGTGCCCGAATCCACTGATCTATCGGGCCTGGAAACCGAAGATAATACGGCGGCAGTGACTGAAATTGAAATGATGAATAACCGGCCTACGCCGGATCATCTGAAAGCCAGTGAAATCCCCGCCGATGAGTTTCCTCGCACTGTCGCCGACCTGGGACATGGCGATGTGGTTATTGCGGCTATTACTTCTTGCACCAACACCAGCAACCCCAGCGTTATGTTGGCCGCCGGTTTAGTAGCAAAGAAGGCGGTTGAAAAAGGTTTGAGTATCAAGCCGACCGTGAAATCTTCGTTAGCGCCTGGTTCTCGCGTGGTCACGGAATATCTCAACCAGAGCGGTTTGATGCCTTACCTCGATCAAATCGGTTTTCATGTGGTCGGCTACGGCTGCACCACCTGCATAGGCAACTCCGGGCCACTTGACCCGCGCATTGAAGAAGTGATTACCAATAATGATTTGGTCGTCGCCAGCGTGCTTTCGGGCAATCGCAACTTCGAGGCGCGCGTGCATCAAAGCGTCAAGGCCAACTTCCTCATGTCGCCGCCGTTGGTTGTTGCTTTTGCCCTTGCAGGTCGCGTTTTGGTGGATACACAGAACGATCCTATTGGAGACGGGACGGATGGGCCTGTCTATCTAAAAGACATCTGGCCGACGATGGACGAAGTGCGCCATCATCTGCAAACGGCCTTCGACGCCGACACGTTTCGCCGCTTATATGCCGATTTTGAAGCGGGGAATCCGCTGTGGAATGAAATCACTTCGGCAACCGGCAATTTATATGAATGGCACGCCGACTCGACTTACATTCAAGAGCCGCCCTTCTTTGAAAACTTCGGTCTGGAAGCCGGCACGATTTCCGATATTTCCGGCGCGCGGCCTCTTGCCATTTTTGGCGATAGCGTAACCACCGATCACATCTCTCCCGCCGGAGCCATCAAGCCCAGTTCTCCTGCCGGAAAGTTCTTGCAGGATAAGGGAGTTAAGATCGAAGATTTCAACTCCTATGGCTCGCGGCGCGGCAATGACCGCGTGATGACACGCGGCACTTTCGCTAATGTGCGCATTAAGAACTTGATGGTGCCCGGCACCGAAGGCGGAGTAACCAAACATCAGCCATCCGGTGAAGAGATGAGCATTTACGATGCAGCGCAGCGTTACGCCGCTGCGGGCACGCCGCTTGTGATTTTTGCGGGCCAGGAATATGGCACGGGTTCCTCGCGCGACTGGGCCGCTAAAGGCACTCGACTGCTTGGTGTTAAAGCCGTGGTAGCGCAAAGTTTTGAACGCATTCATCGCTCGAATTTAGTGGGCATGGGCGTGCTGCCATTGCAGTGGAAGGAAGGCCAGAGTGCGCAAAATTTGCAGCTTGATGGTAGCGAAACCTTCGACATTGTTGGATTAGATGAAGTAAAGCCGCAGCAAGACGTGACCTTAGTAATTCGCCGTTCCGAAGGCACTCAAGAAGTGGCTCTGACTTTGCGTATTGATACGCCGATTGAAGTCGAATACTACCGTCACGGTGGAATTCTGCCCTTTGTTCTACGCCAGTTGGTGAGTGAAGCGAGCGCTTAGCTTGTCCATCGCTCTCCGCTAAACTTCCATTACTTGTTTTTAATAACGGAGGGCTTCAAGCGAAGCCCTCCGTTTCAACGTTTTCCCCTTAATCTATCACCCTGATCTCTTCCCATGTCCAAAGCAAAAACTACATCAAAACCTTCAAAAGTCGCTGCCAAGACCAAAGCAAAACCCTCGCCTATATCCGCTAAAAAGCCACTGGCCGAAAGCGAAGATGTAGCTTCAGTGGGAGAGGCCATACTTGAGGAAACCACAGATTCCACGACAACGGTTTTAGAACCAGCGAATCCTATTAGCGAAGCGGATGAAACGAAAGCTCCGCCAGAATTCTCCTGGGACTCTGTTGTTAATCGGTTTTCACCTGAATTCATGGAGCGCGCCTGGGAGTTTTTAGTGCGTAGCGCGCCGACTCGTGAAACCTGGGCATTATTGGGCCAGCCCGAAAACCTCGTGGTCAAAATGCGCATAACCAAAGGTTTCCAGAGCACAGCCAACTCACTGCGCTTACCGGTTGTGCGTCATCGCCTGCAAGATGAATTGAAGAGTCATCCCGACCTGACCGCCAAAATATTGCATCTCTGGAGTGCTACTACGCCGCCCCCGCCTTCGATAGCGGCAGCGCAGGAGTTTGAAGCAGATACAAACCTGCTCGATCAACTTCCCGATTTAAATCGGCGTTTCACTTTGGAAGTCATGCTCCTCAGCCTGCTGGCTTTGCACCGTTACGAAGTTATCACACTGTGGAGTGAAAAAGTGGTGAGTGGCGATTGGACATTGGAATCGCCTGCAATAGAAGACGAGCCACAAGAAACGTCACCCTCTGACGAAATTCCTACCCTTCAAAAGCAATTAGAAGCCGCGCGGACGGAAAACAAAAAATTGCAGCAGCGAGTCGAAAAAGCCGAGCAAAAACTACGTGAGGCCCAGGGCGCGTTAGCCTCGACCAAAGACAATTTCGCCAGGGAAACGCATGAGTTGCAGGCTCGACTCAAGCAAGAAGAGAACCGCTTTGTCCGCGAACACGAAAAACTCGCAGAAGACGAACGCCTGCTGGATCGCACCACGCGCAAACTCAAAAGCGCAGAAAAACAAGTCGAAGAATTAGAACAAGAAAACAAGAAATTCAAAAAACAAGTGCGTCAGCAGCAGGAAATCAGCGAAGAGCTACAAAAAGAAATCGCCGGCTTAAACGCCCAAATCGAAGACTTAAAAAATGACTTAAAAACTGCACCAGCAACAAGCGAGAGTCAAACCGCGACAGCGCCTGCACGCCCTGAGCGCAAAACAGCTCCTGATTCCTATCTGCGTGCTCCTTCAGGCCCTCTGCCCGCCGTCATGGTGCCGGCTTCACGCACCGTCAGCAGTGCGCCGCTTGATCAAGTCTTCCAATGGAATGCCGATGGCCGCACCATCCGCGTTACCACGCGCGAGATTAAACGGGGTATTGATGCCAACAATGAAGGCTGGGTCTTTGCTTTAATTCAAGCTTTAGATGCCCTGCGTCATGCTTCGCCTGAAGCCTACCGTTTGCTGATGGAGCGTGTGCGCGAACTGGATGTGTATTATCATCGCGTTCTTACAGTTCGCACCACGCGCATCTTAGTAGATGCTTCCAACGTCGCTCGTTATGAGCGCAATCGCTTTGGCAAAGGCCAGATGCGCTTTTTGTTAGCCATGCGCGATGAACTGCGTCGCCGGGGCTGTTTCCCCATTCGCTTCATTGCCGATGCTTCCCTGCCCTATAACGTGGATACACCAGAGGAATTAGTTGCCATGGAACGGCGGGGCGAACTGGAACTAACCAACGCCGGGCAAGAAGCCGACGAAGTGTTAGCCCGCGAAGCGCGCCGCACCGGAGCCTTTGTGGTGACCAACGACCGCACTTTCCACATGAAAACCTCACCAAACTTCGAACCACCCCGCCTGTCGTTTCACTTCTATGAAAAGCACTTAGTCATGGACGATTTTTAAGAAAACGCTCATGTTCTGTGGCCCACTTTCGTTTGTTCTACCTGATTTTTGCAAATCGATTGTGTCAGTTTAAATTGTTGGTAAACATCTACACGCCAGCCCACTACTTATAAAAGCAAAAAGCTGCCCCACTTAAGGAGCAGCTTTTGCTTTTGGTATAGCGCCAAGGGGAGTCGAACCCCTCTTTCAGCCTTGAAAGGGCCGTGTCCTAACCGATAGACGATGGCGCCGGATTGTTACCACCAAAGCATGGCGGCCTGAAAAATTATAGCGGGCCACGCTTCAAGTTGCAAGAGGATACTTGCTTTATGACTGCAACACGCTATTGATGGCTTCCAATGCTTCGCGGGCACCAGTAGATATGCTCAGCGTGCCGTTTGGCCCTTGCGCTTCGCGGGGGTTAATACGAATTAAATCCGCGCCGGCTCGCTGCAAGCTTTCACTCATCAGGCGGACAGAAGGAATGGCTGTTCCCGCACCACATTCGATCACAACTAAGCGCGCATTTTCCAGACCAGCGAGCCGGGTTTCAAATTGCACTCGTTGCGTTTCACTGCGATTCCACAGCCATCGGCCATCGGAAAACATCAATACATTAGGCCGCGCCAGTTCGCCACAGTAAGGACAGAGGGGCAATGGCTCTTCGGCGCGAAAGGTTTCTTCATCAACCACGATTGCTAAATCTCCTACGGGCCAAATTTCTTCACAGCATGGTTCAACACATTGCAGGAAATGGAGTGAGCCGTGACATTCGTAAACCTGTTCTTCGGCAAAACCCGTATTCTGAAAATGCCCATCCACGTTGGAAGTGAAAACATGAGCACCATGTTTCATTCGCTGCGCCCATTGCTGCAAAATCCCAAAGCCGGAGTGGGGAGTTGTCCGCTGATAAAGATTGTAGCGATGCCCATAAAAGCCCCAGGCTAAGGCCGGATCACGAACAAACCAGCGCGGCTCGGCGACTTGCTCAAAACGTAGCCCTAATTCGGCAAACGGCGGATAGGCGCGCCAGAAGCCCTCCGGCCCCCGGAAATCAGGCAAGCCCGAATCTACGCCCATGCCCGCACCGGCAGCGATAACCAAAGCATCGGCCTGAGCAATAATTTGCGCGGCTTGTTCAATTTCGTTCATAAAGCTCGGACACAGACATTAAAGCACCGAGATTTTATTATCCCGGTGCTCTAATGTCTTTTTAGAAATAATGATTTACGCGGGCAATAAGCGCATAACCACTTTGCCGAAGGAAACTTTATCGCCCAACTTCAGAGGCTGCGGCTCATTATCGCCAATCGGCTTGTTATTGATACGCGTTTTGTTGGAGCCACCTAAATGTTCGACGCTGAGGTTGCCGTTATCAAAGCGCAGCGTGGCGTGCTTGCGATGCACATAACCGGCATCTTGATCGGACAAGTCAATGTCAGGATAAATAGCTTCGTCCGTATCTTCGCGGCCTACCAGCATTTCCGCATCGCCCAAAACAAACTGTGCGCCGACAGTTTGGCCCTGTTCGACTACCAATTTGACTTTGCCCGGTGCCAAATCGCCGGCAGGAAGTGGAGCAGGCGCTACAGGCGGTGTTGGTGGCGTTGGCGGCACTGGAGCAACGGGCGCTGTCGGCAGCGACATGTCAGGAATCGGCGTGGCCGGCGTTGGCAGCATGGGCGGCGCATCTGACGGCGCCGCATTGGCTGACAAAGCCCCGGCTGTGGGATCAGCTAAATCGGCGGGAATGGGCGCAATGGGAACTGCACCGCTGTTATCGCCGACGGGAATCGTAGCATCACCTGGCATCGCAGCCGTGGCAGCATCAACCGAGGGCACAGATGTGCTTGAAATGCTTGGTGCGCCGGAGGCTCCCGATAATTCGGCGCCGCACACTTCGCAGGCCACGTTATCGGCAGGGTTCATATTGTCGCAGGCCGGACATTTAATCGTCGCTTGCGATGATGCAGCCGCAGACGCACCGGCGCCGCTATCCTGGGTCAACTCCTCGCCGCAACCTTCGCAAAATTGTGTGCCGGGCACATTTTCATGCTCGCAATTAGGACATTTAATCATTTGCTTTTCCTTTTGGATTCCAAATTAGTTTTGGCACGTCATCTGGCCCAACCGATTCAACATGACCATCGGCAAAAGCAATATTAGCTTTTCCATCATGATGAAACTCCAATTTGCCGTCCTTACCTTCATAAATTAAAACGGTGTTCATCAAATTGGGAATGTCTGCTGCTTTTAATCCCTCCAGATTAATATTGAAGGCATAACTTTCGTAGGCTTCTGCGGGAAAAATAGCGCGGGCACCGAGATTTTGAGCCTGTTGCTGCAATTTAGGATCGTTTTTCGTTAATTCCTCAAACTTCTGCTTGATTAAAGGACAGAGAAAGAGGCTCTCGTTTTTCGCATAAACGAAAAACGCCTTCTGCCACTTCATTTGTAACACAGCGGGTGCTAATGTTAATTTCGGATCGTTTGGTGCCGTCAAATCAAATACACCGCGATTATCTGCAACGCATTGCAGAGCCGCCACTGCCAGTTGTTTGAGGTTGCTGATGCAGGTGCCGCGCTGGGCGCTGTTATATGCCACCAGTGTCCTATCAGGATTCGCCAGTAGCGTGGCCCAAACCGTCAATAATCCTTTACCC
>DASWNL010000662.1:0-7731 GCA_036399215.1 Abditibacteriaceae bacterium | reverse complement strand
GTTACAGTGCTGGGTGCGGTTAACAAGCAGGGCACTTATGTGATTCCCGAAGACAAGCCATTAACGTTGGCTGATGCTTTAAGCCAGGCCGGCGGCACTCGCCAACTGGCAAAAGTTTCGGAAATCGGCATTTTCGACCGCAATGCCACTGGGCCTGACGGTAAAACGCTCAAGCGCAAAGTTGTAGCGATCAATCAGGTTTCCAACGGCCAATTAGTGTTGAATCAACCACTGGAAGAAGGCGCCATCGTTTACGTGCCCGAAGGCAAGCTTTCGCAATCCGCCTGGCAGAAATTAACCTCCGGCCTGAGTGCCTTTTCTTTGTTGGGTAGAGTTTTCTAATTGCACGCTCTGTGCAACACAGTTTTCAGTGCTAACACTGTTTAATTCCCACTTTTCGCAGAAATTGCTTCCCGCATTCGGCTAAAAGTGGGAAACAAATCTAAGAGGCTGTAATTTTGAATAACCACATCAACGGAAATAACCACAATGGAACAGACCGCGAAGCGGTCAACAACCCCTCAGATAATACGTCCAACACTTCCATGTTGCCTGCCGATGCCGATGCCAGGCGTTTGGCAATCAATGGCTCGGCCCCGCTTGATGCTGGAACGCGCGTCTTGCTGCCTCACACAATGCGCGAACAAGAAGAAAGCGACTTAGACCTGCGCCAGTTACTGGGCGTTTTCCTACGTCGCTGGAAAGTGATGTTAGCCACCTTTTTGACGGTTGTCATTGGAACGATTATTTATACCTGGACAGCAACGCCCATTTACGAGGCCAAATCAACTATTCAGGTGGAGTCTTCCAAAGGTGCTCGTTTTGCCGGAATGCAAGACCTACCTGTTTTGGGTGACCTGGCCGGTCTCAATGATGCGCGTTCTCAAGAAAACGAAGTCGAGGTCATCAAAAGCGCGGTTGTGCAAGGCCCGGCGCTGAAAAGGTTGACAGAAGAGCAGCAGAAAGCTGTAAAGCCGTATCCTGTCACGGTTTCTCCTATACGCAACACAGAGTTATTGGTCATTGCTGCGCGTAGTCACGATCCCGAAGCCGCAGCCGCGCGTGCCAACGCCATTGCGCAGGAGTATATAGATCGCAGTCTCTATAAAGCGCGTGGGCAAGTAAGCGAAGCTGCGAATTATGTGCACACCCAGATGAAAGACGTGCGCCAAAATCTGGATCGCGCGCGTTTGGCCATGCAGAAGTTTAAAGAGCAAAACAGAACAGTTGAATTACCTGTTGAAGCGCAGGCGAAGATACAGCAGCTCAGCACCGTGGAATCGAATCTGAAAGAGGCAGAAGCTGATTACGCTGCAAGCATCGCTCAGGTCCAACAAATGAAATCTATGGCGGCGCGTATGCCAGCCACCACGAGAGTGCCTTCAGGCTATGTTGTGTCTCCTGATGTTGCTGCCATGAAAGAGCAACTTAGCAAGTTAGAATTGCAAAAAGTGGATTTGTTGGCGACTTATCAGCCAACTAGCCGCAAAGTGCGTGAAGTGCAAGGGCAAATTAATAATCTAAACAAGCAACTTTCCACCAAAGCACAGTTTTCTGTTGAATCCTATAAGAACGACACTAACCCGGTGCGTTTGACTTTAGACCAAAGCATCGCTCAAACGCAGGGCACAATCCAGGCTCTTGAAGCTCGCTCTAAGGCACTCGAAAAGTTAGCTGATCGCACTCGTCAAGAACTGGCCCAGCTACCAGGACTTGAGTCGCGTTTGAGCCAACTTACTGGCGATCTGGAGACTTACCAACAAGCCTATCAATCGCTGGGTGAGAAATACCAACAATTGCAGATCAGCATAAAAGCGCGGGAGGCTAATGCCGAAGTGTTGTCTGCGGCGGTAGCGCCTGGAAGCCCCATTAAGCCGCGTAAAATCACGAACCTGCTGGCTGCTGTTGTGCTGGGCACTCTGCTGGCCTTTCTACTGGCAGCGGTTTTGGAGCGGTTGGATGACCGTGTTCATTCGGATGACGAAGTCACCCAGATTACTCAATTGCCGGTTTTGGCGCATGTTCCGCTCATTGAAGAGGGCGAGAAAAAAGAGATGCTGGTTGGCGCAGCCAATCCCAACCCGCTGCTGCGTGAAGGCTTCCGTATGTTACGCACCAATATCTCTTTCATGGCCCTGGATGCGCCTATTCGCTCCCTGGTGATGACGAGCACACAGCCGGGCGAAGGTAAATCGGTCAGCTCGGTCAACCTGGCTATAACAGCGGCGCAGGGTGGCGAGAGTGTAATTTTAGTGGATTGCGACCTGCGCCGTCCTTCAGTTCATCGCTTGCTGGGCTTGCCCAACAAGGTGGGTTATACCAGTGTGGTTTCCGGCGCTTGCTCGTTGGAAGAGGCCTTACAAGAGACAAATATTCCCAATTTGCGCGTTTTATCCAGTGGCCCTGTGCCGCCCGATAGCTTTGCCCTGCTGAAATCACGGGCCGGACAGGCTTGCTTCAAGCAAATCTTTGCGGCGGCTGATTTTGTAGTGCTCGATACGCCCCCGGCTTTGATCATGGCCGATGCTCAATTGGTAGCTTCGGTTGCCGATGCCGTATTACTCGTAGTCTCCAGTAAGGAAGCGGCGAAGCGCGATATTGCTCGGACACGCGATTTGCTGGCCCAAACTGGTGCCGGGTTGTTAGGTGTGGTGTTCAATAAAGCCTCCGATGGTGCCGGCGGCTACTATGATTACTATAAGTATCGTTACTATAGCCACTACTTCAAGCCAGAAGATGAAGATGCAGAGCAAAAAGAAGAATCTGCTCTGGAAAAAGCAGATAAATCCAAGTAAAGGCCACCTTCCATGTTTGATAAGCGTGAATTTGCAGACTTGCCTCAAGCGTTGCCGACCTCAGGGAGTCGGCAACGCTTTGTTTCAGGCTTTTTAATGGCGAGTGTCATCGTTTTGGGGCTTAGCTTGACTGGAGCAAATCGAAGGGCACTTGCACAGGACAATCAAGACGTGAACCCATGTGCCGAGTTAAAGGGTTTGAAAAACGCCAATTTGACTGCTTTGCAAGGTCAACAGGACAATCAAGACGTGAACCCATGCACCGAGTCAAGGGGTTTGAAAAACGCCAATTTGACTGCTTTGCAAGGTCAAGCGGCGTCCCTTCACATCAGGGAGTCTGATCCAAACCTGCGACTTTCACAGGACGCCCAGGGCCGAAAATTAACAATCGGAATTAATAACGCGACGGCGACAGAGTATCAGATTGTCATTGACGATAGTGCCTCCTTTCAACAGCCGATTCTGTCAAGGCGCGTAACAGGCTCTAACGCCACCTTGGACGTGCTTGAAAGCGGATTATCACCCGGTGTCCCTTATTATCTTTCGATTACTCCCGGCGCACTGCGCGCGCAGTTCAGTTTGCGCCAGCCATTGGCCGCGAGTGATTTGCCGGCAAACTACTTGAAAAATGCCTGGCACAACGAAGGCCGCCGATGGGTAGCGAAATATACGGGAGTCCATTGGATTGCGGCCAAGGGATCAGCCAAGGGATCATGGGAGATAAACCCCAAATGGCCTGATGCGAAAAGCAATGTGGCGCCGCAGGCGTATTATGCTCCTTATGCGTTGCGTGGCGCGGTAAATCAAGCTTTGGTCAACCATGATTTGCAACTCATGGATGAACTGGCCCAATTCTACCTGGTTTATCTGCAACGCTTTACCACCCTGGGAGAAATGCGCCGCCAAAAGAGCGCTCATATATCTACCGACCCGCTATTAAATCAGGGCGTTGATTCGAGCCGGACTTTAGAGTGGCTAGCGGGTAAAGAGAAAAAAATTATGCAGGAATCGGTTACTTCAACTGCTCAATTCCTGCATCCAACAGCCCGCTTAATCAGGATAATTACAACTCTGCCGCCCGATAAGCAATCGCCACAGATGAAAAAGTTTGTCGCAGCCTACTATCCGTTGATCTTGCGTGATCAGGTGCTGCGTCTTGCTTATGTAGCGCATTGGAATTATAAAGCCAATGATTTGCCCTGGAAATTAATCGATATATGGAAGGCTATTTTGCAGTCCTCAAGCCGGCCTACACCCTCGTATCAGCATGCGATGTTCGATAGGGATTTGTGGTTAATAGCCATCGCGGCGGAATTATTAGGCGCCAACGCTAATGCGCCCCAATTAGCGCCATTGGCTGCACATGAATCGGCACAACTGCGCGAGATTACTTCCATTGGAGTTCAACTGTTCCAAAAAAAGCGCACTTTGTATGCTGATACCAGGAATTTTGCCGGGCAAGTCGTGCAAAGCGCGTCTTATTTTAACGGCGATATGGAGGATCATCCTGATATGGCCTACGCTGGTTATGAAGGAAAAAATTTCCCTGACCAGAAAGATAAAGCCCCTGGCGTCAGTTGGGACATATCGCATTTTCAACGTGTCCCGATCTTTTTAAGAGCGCTATACGATAATAGAAAGGCAACCAGACTGTCGTTTCCTCAAGCACACGATATACAACTGGTGGCAAACCAGTTTGTTTATAAAGTTTTTTACGGCGATTTCAGACGGCCTTTGTTTTCTAACTATTTTGACGGCGGTGATGGATGGTATCGCGTTTGTTACCAGGGCCGCGATTCGGCGTCTCCGCCTTCTTGTGGTTGCAACCCCCCTATCACCGAGGCAAAACTCAATTCGCGACCTTGCCTGACTTTAGGCGGTATCCAGGGGTGGAGCCAGGTCTCGTTTTTCAATAATGACCTCTTGAAATTGCAGCGCGCCTTAACGCTATTAGCTGCATCCAACGATGCCGAAGCGATAAAATTTAGAAACCGCTATTACACGTATAATAAGCAGGATTTTGCCTTTACGAATTCCAAAGGCGAAGCCTATCCCATACTTCTCTATGCCGTGCTTGCCGAACTGCCTGAATAAAGCCTTGATAAATCGGGAAACTTATAGATGAACTCTTCACCCAAAACGTTAGAAATAACGTTTTAGACAAATGCCTCTTATTGTATGTGATAGATGCCTTTTCGGAGATGAGAAAAGAAAAAGGGACGACCAAATAAATGAACATTCCGCAAAATGCGGCGCAAGTGGCTGTTGTTGGGGCAGGGTATTGGGGCAAGAACCTGGTTCGTAATTTCCATGAACTTGGCGCCTTAGCGGCGGTTTGTGAAGCCAGCGAGAATCTGCGGCGCGCCTTGCAGGAGAATTATCCGAATTGCCGATTGTTTTCTTCTTACCAGGAGCTTCTCCAGGCAAAAGAGATTGCGGCTGTAGCGATTGCCACACCGGCAGAAACCCACGCCAACCTGGTGCGTCAGGCGATTTTAGCTGGCAAGGATGTTTTCGTTGAAAAACCGCTCTGCCTGTCGGTTGCCGAAGGCGAAGAGTTGATTGCTTTGGCGCGCGATCAGGGTCGCATTTTGATGGTAGGGCATCTGCTGTGGTATCATCCGGCAATTCTCAAGTTGAAAGAGATGATAGATGCGGGTGAATTAGGCCGCATTCAATATATCTATTCAAATCGCTTGAATCTGGGCAAGATTCGCCGTGAAGAGAATATCCTGTGGTCGTTCGCGCCGCACGATATTTCAGTGGTTTTGGGTTTATTGGGCGAGATGCCCGAAGAAGTCATTTCGCAGGGCGGAAATTACCTGCACCAAAATATCGCCGATGTGACGGTCAGCCTTTTGTCGTTTCCCAGTGGTGTGAAGGCCCACATTTTCGTGTCGTGGCTGCATCCCTTTAAAGAGCAGAAGTTAGTAGTTGTTGGTGATCGCCAGATGGCGGTTTTTAACGATGTTGAACCCACAGATAAGTTGATGCTTTACCCCCACACCATTTCGTGGGTCAACCAGATGCCGGTAGCCAATAAAGCCGAAGGCAAGCCCGTCGAGTTCGACTTTACAGAGCCGCTACGCAACGAATGCCGGCATTTTCTGGATTGCATTCAATCGCGGAAAACACCTCGCACCGATGGAGCCGAAGGCTTGCGTGTGTTAAGCGTTTTGCAGCAATGCCAGCAGGCCCTGGAAGGTAAAAGCGCCAACACAGAAATGCCATCTGCAAAACTCGCAGAGCAACGCGGCACTGAAGCACTGAAGCACTCACCTTACTTTGCCCACGAATCAGCTTTTATAGATGAAGGCGTGGAGATTGGCGAAGGCACCAGCATCTGGCACGTTTCGCACGTCTTGAAAGGCTCGCGCATCGGACAAAACTGCAAAATCGGCCAGAATGTGGTGATTGGGCCTAAGGCAGTCGTTGGCAACGGTGTGAAAATTCAAAACAATGTCTCGGTTTACGAAGGCGTAACGCTGGAAGACGGTGTTTTTTGTGGGCCTTCGATGGTCTTTACCAATGTTTTCAACCCGCGCAGCGAAATTCCGCGTATGCATGAATTGAAAACGACACTGGTTAAGAGGGGCGCAACTTTGGGAGCCAACTGCACCATCATTTGCGGCACGACTATTGGGCGTTATGCACTTATCGGTGCCGGGGCTGTTGTCTCCAAAGATATTCCTGATTATGCCTTAGCTGTTGGCGTGCCGGCTCGCGTCACCGGTTGGGTCTGCGCTTGTGGACATAAACTGCATTTCGACCTCGCGCAAGATGCCGCCCAGGCAACTTGCAGTGAATGTAATTTGAGTTACGAACGGACGAGCGATGGTCAAATCAAACCAAAAGAGAGCCAGATCAATTAACTCATCCATTAAGATATAGAGTTTGTTGATTGGCAGGTAAATTGGTGTTCCAAAGCAGGCAGTATGGAACCGTTGTTATTAACGTTGATATTATAGAGGCGAATTTGCGCGAACAAAATAAGCCAGTCCCTCCTTCAGTAACCACCTCAGTTGCAATTGAAGGAGTAGATGAAGGGGTAACTGGCTCAAAAGATAAAAAAAATACTTTTCAAAAAAAACTTTTGGCTTCGCAAAGCCCATTTAAACGCAAAATTGCGGTTCTTATGGGTGGAACGGCTTTCAGCCAACTTCTTTTGTTTCTTGCCGCACCGCTATTGACTCGCCTTTATGATCCAGAACATTTCGGAATTTATCAGATTTATGTAGCGGTTCTTTCGGTTCTTTTGACATTCTGCGCTTTATGCTACGAGCGGGCCATACCTTTGGCTGAAGATGAATCAACAGTAGCACATATCCAGTTGCTATGTTTTCTCGCTCTGTTTGGCACTGCCTTTTTGACTTTTTTAGTCACTCTCGCTTTGCGGACGAAAATCACAGAATGGACCAAGTCACCCCCTGAAGCGAGCCTGTATTTCCTTTTCCTGCCTGTAGGATTATTATGCGGTGGGGCTTATCAGATTCTGAGTTATGTAGCGGTGCGCCATCAAAATTTCAAACTATTGGCGATAGGTAAAATGTCGCAAAGCGTAGGGCAAATAGGCGTTCAAACTCTGGCCGGTGTTCTACATCTTGGGGTTTTAGGCTTAATCGCGGGGGATGCTGTCGGGCGAAGTGCCAGAGGCATTTCCATGATGCGACAAGAGTTTCAGCGGCACAAATCCTTAGACACGAAAGTTAGCTGGGAGAATCTTCGCCTGACGGCCAAACGTTACCGTCGCTTTCCTCAATTTTCCATGGGATCGGCCTTACTTAATAGTTTGGGGTCGCATTTTCCGACATTTTTGCTGGCTTTTTTATATGATACGCAAGTTGTAGGTTGGTATTCTTTGGGGCAGCGTATTATTTCTCTGCCTATGATGCTTATCGGCAATGCAGTTGCTCAGGTTTTTGTAGGAGAGGCTGCG
>DASWNL010000661.1:0-4541 GCA_036399215.1 Abditibacteriaceae bacterium | reverse complement strand
GTAACCTGGCTGGGTGCTGTTCCCGGCGGAACGGGTGCGCAATTCGGCGGCAAATACAGGGGCGGTTTAGGCGCACAGCAACTGGCCTGGATTAAAAACGACCTGGCACAAATTCCCGCTGATCAGATGGTGGTTTTGTTTATGCACATCCCGCTTGTTGACCCGGCAGACATCAACAAAAAAGCCAGGCCCGAAGTCGAGCGCTTTCATTCTGCCGAACGCAAGCAACTATGGGAACTGCTGGAAAAACGCCCAGCTACACTTTCGATTTCTGCGCATACGCATTTTCAAGAACACAAATTCGTCGGCCCAGACGAAGGCTGGAATGGCCCCGAAAAGCATCATCACGTTATCAACGTAACTGTATCGGGCAGTTGGTGGAGCGGCGCGCCGGATGAGCGCGGCATTCCACACACCACAATGCGCGATGGCGCGCCTAACGGCTATTCGTTTTTGAATTTCGACGGTAAAAAATACTGGATAGATTATCGCGCCGCCGGACGTTTTGCCGATTATCAGATGAACATCTACGCACCCATCCAGATTAACGTCGCAGACAGCGCTAAAACCGAAGTTTTGGTCAATGTTTTCGCGGGTAGCGAACGCTCGAAAGTGCAAATGAAAGTAGATGATGGCGCCTGGCAACCCCTGCAATGGGCGCCCCAGGAAGACCCGGTTTTCCGCGCCTGGAAAGCCCGCGAAGCACAAGAAGGCAACAAAGTGCCGGGCCGCGCTTTACCAGGTATTATTCAATCGCCACACATCTGGGCAGGCAATCTGCCACCGAACCTCGCGCCCGGTGAACACACTATTCACGTCCAAACTACTGACCTGTGGGGCAAGACCCACAACGCGCAACAGAAGATTTCTGTGCGCTGAATGTTGGATAGGAGAACCAAAAGAAGGTTATTCTGAGTCCTGCACAGAGGGCGCCCGCGAAGAATCTGATTCTAAATCCGTTTTCATAGTAGATTCTTCACTTCGTTCAGAATGACAAACTCTCATCTTTCGCTTCAATCTAAAATTTCAAAATAAAAGCGCGATTTGAATGATTCAAATCGCGCTTTTATTTTGCTTGCTATCAATGCTTGGGACAAATGGTGCAACAATAATATGTTGTGCCTTTGACTTTTATCGCGGTGTTTTTCAACGGCGATTTGGTAAAGCTCATTTGCATATTGCACTTTGGACACATGGGCGCTTTAGCCACCTTCTTGTTGGGCTTAGCAGTTGCTTTCGCGTCTTTCTTCGCGCTTTTGTCCATGTCACAACCAGGGCAGCAGTAATAGGTTTTGCCATTGACTTTTACAGCAGCCGTATGTGTTTTGTCCTTCTTCGTGGCCAGCGTCATCTTGCAATGTGGGCATGTGGGCACCGCGCTTTTCTTCGTCGCTTTCGCAGCGGGTTTGTTCGTCTTTTGGGGCGCGGCCAAAGCCGCACTGGTCAGCACGCCGAACACGGTGGCTAAGGTAAGAAACTGTTTCATGGTATCTCCTTTCAGTTAAATTTTACAATGATTGTCATGAAAAAAGAGAATCGTCTCATCTTTTTGAGTTGTGTTGTGGCTTTTGTTCTTTTATGGGGAGTAACGGCTTGTCACACCGTCACTCCGTCTCGAATGAAAAATACCACAACCAGCAAGCCAATGATAAAACCGACTTTGCAACCATACAATTTGAGTATGGACAGGATAACTGCCACGAAAAGACATGGGCGAGTGGAAGTAGATTTTCCTTTCTCTGGCCCCGACCCACCTTTTCCAATGTTGCGAGTGCTTGTTACGGTTTTGCAGCGAAATAAAACATCTAACGTCTTCGTTTTGAATAGTTCAATAGCAGCTCTTAGCGCTCAGTCACACAGCCAGTGGACATACAACAGAAAACAACGAACTCTTGTTATTCAATCCACAACCAGCATGGCAGGCATGGAAAAGACAGAGGAGCCAAAAACAATTTGTCGAAAAATATCAGAGAACTTGCTTTTGAACTTGGTAACCAAAAAGCCGGAAGCAACTTTATTGGATTTAGGTGGTGCCTGCACCATCATAGAGCCAACAAAAAAGCAGCCCAAAAATTCCTAAAAATTTTCCGAAACTCCCCTTGACCTACTGCGGTTAGCTCGGTATAATTTCTCTTCGCCGGACAGGAAAGAGTGGTTAAAAAGCCGCGAAAAATTCTTGAAAAATTTCTGGCAAAGTCGGAACCTTGAATGTCAATATGCGTTTGTAGAGGAGGCCAAACGATGAGCAATCATCGAAAAGCCAAGAACCTACAAACCTACAGAATCTTCCCCTAAACGTCCAAGCAAACTGCTGAAGCAATCCAGAAACGGATACAGAGTTCAGTAAGTGCCTCGAAAAATTTTCAAAGATTTTTTCCGAGAGGGCTTGACACGCACCGGTAAAGTTCTGTAAGATTAACCCTTGCCTGTGACGAACGGCAGCAACAAATAATGTTGACAAAGCCCAAGTTACAACGGCGCGTTCTTTGAAAACTGAATAGTGATTCGTGAAAGCAATTAGCAATTAAAGTCTGAGTCTTGATAGAGCTTTCGAGTTTTTATCAAGCGAGTGATGTGCGAGTTTCAGGTCAAAATCAATCACTTCTCTAACGAGAGTGCTCTTTATCACTATCTAACTTAGCTTCGGCTAAGACATGATAACAATTTTTGATGGAGAGTTTGATCCTGGCTCAGGACGAACGCTGGCGGCGTGGATTAGGCATGCAAGTCGAGCGACGGACAGTCTTCGGACTGTTACGGAGCGGCGAACGGGTGAGTAACACGTGAATAACCTGCCCATATGTTCCGGATAATTGGTCGAAAGACCTTGTAATACGGGGGAGGATCGGTCTTTGGCATCTTAGACCGAGGGAAGTCGCAAGACGCATATGGAGGGGTTCGCGGATTATCAGGTAGTTGGTGGGGTAACGGCCTACCAAGCCTACGACGATTAGCTGGTCTGAGAGGATGGTCAGCCACATTGGAACTGAGACACTGTCCAGACTCCTACGGGAGGCTGCAGTCGAGAATCTTGGTCAATGCACGAAAGTGTGAACCAGCGACGCCGCGTGAAGGATGAAGGCCCTCTGGGTCGTAAACTTCTTTTACGGGAGAAGAACACAATGACGGTATCCCGTGAATAAGCCACGGCTAACTACGTGCCAGCAGCCGCGGTAATACGTAGGTGGCAAGCGTTGTCCGGATTTACTGGGCGTAAAGCGAACGCAGGCGGATCTTTAAGTAGGAAGTGAAAGGTTGGAGCTCAACTCTAACACTGCTCCCTATACTGGAGATCTTGAGTGCCGGAGAGGAAAACGGAACAAGTTGTGTAGCGGTGAAATGCGTTGATATAACTTGGAACACCAATGGCGAAAGCAGTTTTCTGGACGGATACTGACGCTCATGTTCGAAAGCCAAGGTAGCAAACAGGATTAGATACCCTGGTAGTCTTGGCCTTAAACGATGCTCACTAGGTGTTGGGGGGTAACCCTCGGTGCCGCAGCTAACGCATTAAGTGAGCCGCCTGGGGACTACGGCCGCAAGGTTGAAACTCAAAGGAATTGGCGGGGGACCGCACAAGCGGTGGAGCATATGGCTTAATTCGATGCAACGCGAAGAACCTTACCAGGGCTTGACATGCACCTGCAAGCTGCCGAAAAGCAGTCGCTTTCGAAGGTGGTGCACAGGTGGTGCATGGCTGTCGTCAGCTCGTGTTGTGAAATGTTGGGTTAAGTCCCGCAACGAGCGCAACCCTCATGTTTTGTTACCAGCGGATAATGCCGGGGACTCGAAACAAACTGCCTCTGTAAAGAGGAGGAAGGCGGGGATGACGTCAAGTCAGCATGCCCCTTACGCCCTGGGCTGCACATATGCTACAATGGCCGGCACAAAGGGTTGCCAACTCGCGAGAGTGAGCTAATCCCAAAAAACCGGTCTCAGTTCGGATCGAAGTCTGCAACTCGACTTCGTGAAGTCGGAATCGCTAGTAACCGCCGGTCAGCAATACGGCGGTGAATACGTTCCCGGTCCTTGCACACACCGCCCGTCACGCCACGAAAGTCTGTCTCACCCGAAGTCGCTGCGCTAACCGCAAGGAAGCAGGCGCCGAAGGTGGGGCCGATGATTGGGACGAAGTCGTAACAAGGTAGCCGTATCGGAAGGTGCGGCTGGATCACCTCCTTTCTGGAGTATTCTTCAATTTCCTCTGCAAGCATGAAATTTGAACAGTCTCCCCTCACACATCATCAGGGCGCTACCACTGACCTGTTGAAGTAGTAGCTAATGTTTGCGAGATTCTTCGGAATTCTCCACAATCACTATTCAGTTTTCAGAATTCGAGCCGATAGGCAAGATAAAACAAGCCCCGAATCATAATTTGATTCGGGGCTTGTTGCTTTTGTGCTATAAATCCAAGATATGGATGAGATTGAAGATGCTTCACAAACGATTTAATGGCCCATAAGTCTGCGCACTGTTTTAGCGTCCGTATTAAATACTGCTGTAAAAGAGCCGATCTTGAAGCCTTAGCTCCTTGTAGAGCC